>NZ_NFUX01000022.1:0-80825 GCF_002264385.1 Paenibacillus sp. VTT E-133280 | reverse complement strand
CTTCCTTCCGTCGCTAATATGTATTTATAGATCTAGATTTACCTAACCGCACAATCCTCAATAAAATATCCTTTTCGCGCGGCCTCCTCTGGATCGAACAGACTTTCTATAACAGTAACCCCCGAGGGTACACAGCTTTCTCCGTAAGCAATATGTCGCCCAGCTGAATTCCGGGTACCTATCAGAACCTTTCGTCGCATTACTGCCCCACTACCTAAGGAATATGCATCCAGCAGTTCTCCACCAGGAAGCGGATAACCTTGAATAAAAGCCATGATCCCTACATCCTGTATGGATTGCTCCTGCAAGCCACGGGGAAGGGTGAACTGAATCGACAAGCCCATTCGTTTCACCAGCTCCAAATGTCTGTTAATGGCTGTTGCCAAGTCTTTTTCAACGAGTGATGTGATCGTACTCTGCCGGATTTCGTGAAATAGTTCTATAGAGGTCAGAGGATTAAGATTGGTCTCAGCCGCTAGGGTTGTATACTCCCCCTCATAGAATTCATTAGTGCTAGTATCATACACCCGCGCATTGTCATCCAAAGTGAAATAAAGCAAATTGCCGTTCTGAAGCTTGTAGTAATAGGGACGCTCAGGCCAACTCACAGGCATAAGTTCGTCCTTCCCGCTATCACTAGCCGTGTCGTCCAGAGTAACCAACGTATAGCCGCTATATCCAAACATCACCAGTGCGGGTATATGCATTTTTAAATTGTTCATTTCAGTCTGGTTGTTCTCCAGCCCAAATTTCAAAGCTAAATTACTGTAAAAAACACTTAGCACATCCTGATCCAGTTGCAGCTGGCGTTCCCGCCCATAGTGCACTGCTGTGGTAGTAGGCTGCTGTTCCAGTCGTGACAGATAATCGCCAGCATCATCCACTGCGGCTTGAAAATCATCCGAATAGCGTTTATACATGTCCTGATTGAAGACCTGAAGATCTTCTCGAGTGTCGCCCATAAGAACAAGAGGAATGACCAGAATTAGAAAAACAAGCACAACACTAAGGGGCTTCACTTCGTACCATCCCCCCATACTTCAAATTGACCGGAATCATTTCACTATGAAACAAGAGCGATCGCATCCGTGAGGCAAGTGTCGTCCCTTCAGATTCCAGCCGGACATTGAACAGATCGCCTACATGCATGGTAAACCTTCTAGCTGGATCATCTGCAGCCAGTAAAGGTCCTGAATGCGGATATAAGATTTCCAAAATATCCTTGCTGAAATATCCGTCATATCGGACACTAAAGCTGTTCTGGAATGTAGAATAATCATCAGGATTCGTATATAAGGGCTGTAAATTCTTTTTGTAATACTCCATTTGCACTTTGAAAACACCATATGAAGCATCCAACGAATGAAGAAACAGCTCATAATCGGAAGTATCCACGTACCCTTTAGCACGAACGGTATCCACAAATTCCACCACAGCCGCATTGGCGGCGAGCTTAGTATTCCTTTCTACAACTTCGGATTGACGGAATGCCGGATAGACTCCGAACACAAATGCCAGCAAAATAATTATAATTACACCTTTCAGCGCGTCTGCCATGCGGCTCCTCCTTTCTAGCGGGTGGCGGAGATTTCCGTAATCATCTCATCGGTTCGCGTGACTCTTAACTGATAAGCAGCATCAGGCACTCCACGCAAATCCACTGCTGTAAGGTCCGATTCCTCATTAATTGCAATGCCATCGATATATAAAATATATTCCCCCTCCAGTGCTGGAGGGATCATACCGATGACCTGCTCACCGCTAATTTTGTTCAAATCACCTGTCCCTTTGTAAGGTGCCGATGCAACTGTCGGCAGCTCATAGTGCCTGTTTGGAACAGCACTCTCCATCTCCAGCCGCAAAAACGTAAATCCGCCTACGGCGAACAAGATCCAAGCAAAGAGGGTTAGTAGGAATTGGGTGCTATTTTTCATTTATGATCCGGGTTCTGATTAAATTCAATAATTCGAACCTCATCATTTTTGTCCTTATGTAAGGTAGCTCTAAAAATAGAAAGCGTATTGACATTACAGTTTTTACTGTTATCTTGGTCTGAGCTCTGGTCAAGCATTGCTGATACACTAAAGTTATCGGCACCACTGTTCTTGTCTCCAAGATCAAGCTCTGATGCCGGGTCTTCACCACTGGCCGCTTTCGCTGGCGCATAATAAGTTTTATATGTGTTTTTCGCATAAAAACCTGTTTTATTTACGCCAGTCTTTATCAGAATGGAAAATTGCGGACGCCCCTTATATCTCATTGCCGCATTAATCACATCCTGGCCAGATACATCCTTATTATCATAAGAATTGAACTCCGCTTGATTGATCATCTGAGTCTGGGCCAATGTCTGCTCCTGGGCACGAATAAAATAATTATTAATGACAAGATATATACTGACACCTGCGGCAATAATCAGAATTGTGACAATAATGCCAATCACCCATTTAAGTCCCGTAGAAATATTCTCCATCTATACCCACCCTTTTCGATATCGTTTTTATTTCTGTTTAAAAACAATTAAACGAACTTCCTCATTGCTGTCCTTATAAACAACCGCTTTAAAGACAGAGAGTGTATTCACCAAATAATTATCTCTGTTATATGAATCTGTATTTGTTTGATCAAGCATTGTCGAAACACTGACACCCTTTGTATATTTGTTATTCTTAGATAAATCAACTACCGGATTAGACGTATCTTTAGGTTCTTCGTAACTAGATTTATAAGTATTCTCCGCATAGAACCCAGTCGTATTTTCCCCTGTTTTAATCAAAATCGCGAACTGCGGACGTCCCTTATACCGCATTGCCGCATTAATCACATCCTGGCCGGATACATCCTTGTTATCATAGCTGTTGAACTCCGCTTGATTAATCATTTGGGTTTGGGCCAGAGTCTGTTCCTGTGCGCGGATGAAGTAGTTGTTGATAACCAGATATATACTTACGCCTGCGGCAATAATAAGAATGGTAACAATAATGCCGATAACCCATTTAAGTCCGGTCGAGATATTCTCCATGATGTTTCCTCCTCACCTTATTTGAAGCTAGTTTTATTTTTTTGCTCTTTACGCATCTACTCCGCAACGAAATAAATAGCTGCAATCCGCTCATTTTTATCTTTTATCAGCTTAGCCTTAAATCTGGCTTGCGGACTAATATAATATCTTCCTGAAGCCTCCGAGAGTTCTTCTACATCTACACCTCTAGTATCAGGTCCCTCTTTGAAACTCCCACTGGAATAATCAAACGCACGGCAATAATCTTCTCCGTTTGGATTCATGCTAAATCTTCTTTCTGCCTCATTCTGACCATTCGCATATGGTTTTTCAATGTATAAGCAGAAGCCCTGCTGCGATTCGTACCTCCGATAAGCCGTAAGAATCTGGGAGCCGCTGACGATCTGATTGTCAAATGCGGAATATTGCTGCTCCGAAAGCTCCCTGGCCTGTGCCGCCGCCTGGCTATTCGCCAATTCGACAACGGGCTGTGTCTTCCCCCACAAGAACAGACCGGATGATATAATGGCCAGCGTAATCAGAATCGATATCGTTGTTTTCAAAAAGCTTGCTATATTCTCCATGCCTGTATCTCCTTCACATTTTGCCAGTTACAACAGTCAGGTCACCCAGCTGCTGGAAGGCCATATAGACGAAGGGAAGCAGTAAATATAAGGTGAACGTTGCCTGCATCGGCAAGAACCCAAACATTTTACCCAGTGTACTTTTCCTGCTGATGACCTTCTCATAGTGCTCCTTGCGCTGATCCATCGCGAATGCCCTCTCCGCATCCATATCATCAAACGCCTTCTTCACCGGGATCAGATCGGCTGCCACCTGCAAGCGGTCTGCGAGCCGTTCGAGGGGAATGAAACGTGCGTCCTCCTTCAGATTCTCAATGGCGCTCCAGCCTCCAGCCTCATAATCCAGCATGCAGCGCAGCAGCTGCCGCTCAAAAATATAGCTGTAACGATGCAGCCACTCTATCATTTCGTACACGCTGATATTCGGAAATTGAGACAGCATCATGGAAAGTGTATTGAAGCCATCCACCTCATTCTGCATTTCCCACTTTCGCAGCTGAGTACGAATGATTAAGTAAGCATCCGGAAGATAAAACCCTGCCAACGCCAGCCCAAAAGCCAGCAAAAGCTCATACCATTTGTAATACTCCTCATGATATTGCTCTACCCTGTTCATTAACTGTGCAGCATAGGCATTCTGGTTCAGATTGTTCTGAAGGAAAGACTTATTCTCCGCTTTCTCCTGAATGTAGGGCAACATCTGATCCGGTGTAATATCCTTCGCTACCAGTTCTCCAATTAAAGTCTGCTCAAAAGCGTACCGTTCCTCGCTAAGCATCTTCTGAGATTCTGTCTGATTGCCGCCTGTGGTGATCTGCTTATTGGGGTACAGGATGTTATGCTTGATATTGGCATGGATCGAGAATTGAAGCGATACGATCAACGTAAAGATAACGACTGCCGCTAGTGTTTTCTGCAAAAAGAAGGCATGTTGCGACAACCCAGAGTTAGCATCCTTCAGTTTGCCGGCTACCTTGAAATGAAGAGGCTCATGTTCTGCCGGTGTGATCCGATCCACCAGTTTGAAAATCCATTTTTTCTTCAGGATCCGATTTAACCACTTACCCTCATCTTTGATAGATTGCGTGTCTTCATCCACACCCTTGAGAATCCGCAAGGCAATAAACGATATTATGAACGTGATATACAGTAAGATTAAAGAATATAACCCCCAGGCCGAATTGTAGTAATTAGATACAATAGGAAACATTCCCTCCGCCCAATTGCGGATTGGATCCAGCATGAATACCGGTGAAATGGCTACAAAAACGATACCGTATAACAAACGATCGATTCGTTCACGGCGATTAATATCCATATGAATCTCTTCTCTGATATTGCCAAGCATCGATAGATAAATCGAACGCTCCCCTTTATGGATATCCGCATCACCATATTCACCTATTTTGTAACTCACCCCAGCCAGTTGCTTCATATAACGGTTAGGTGCAATCTCATAATATTTCTGCAGTTCATCTTCCGGGTCCACCGCTGCCAGAATCCCGGCAATCTGCCGGGCATGCACGGCTACCATTGGTTTCGAACGTTCCGCAGAATTCTCCAAGCTGACTTGCACCATATGTGTCTGATGATATTCATGGCGAATATCCAGAATCATGGACGATTGGTCATATAACATCTGCTTTACTAAACGCCCAATGAAGAGATCACTAAGGACACCTCCAAGATAAACTGAGACTAGCATAATAGTCGCACGGCTTACCCAGGATGAAGTCCAGAGGAATGAACTCAACGAAATGATCAGAATACAAGCAACAATCATTAGCGTCAGCGCAGCCGCGCGACTTCTGATCATGATTTCATTGCCTGCATGAACCAAGGTCAGACGCGAGCGCATCCGGTGAAGAAGTTTCTTCACTAATGGCAGTTCATCAAGTACCGGATAAGTTTTATGGGCCTGCTCCAACCATCTTTTTTCCTTTGTTCTCGTTGGCAGGAGAGCCTTTAGTCGCCTTTGCTCTTGATATTGTGTTCCCTTCAATTTACGCTGCACTATGTTAAGCAGCACAAGCAGGACAACCAGTAGCACTCCCGAGGTTCCCAAAATAATCAACAATAGGTTTTGCAGATTCATGCGGATTGCCCCCAATACTTCTCAAGAAATGCAGCGAATTCTAGTGCATCCTCTTCATCCATATTTTTGCGCATTTCATCGATTTTACGGCTGCTGATCGGATGCTTGGTCACGTATTCTCCGGCTTCCCACATAATGACATCCTTATAGTCATAGGAACGCCGATCTGTCATCCGGCCAAAATATTCGGTCATGGTATCCATAAAAGCATCCAGCTTGTCCGTAATATTCTCAGGATCCTTGTAGTTCTGAGGATATTCGAACTGTGGATCTGCCGGGATAATCTCTGTAATCCGTTCGATATATCTTTTCCCAGCACGCAGGACCAGATGGACGTTGAAGCCAAGCGCCTCAACAACCTGAACCTCAGCAATTTTCTCATTACTGAAGGCTCCCGATGCGATAAGACTATTGCGCAAAGCGCTGACCAAATTGGGCAGTGTTTTGCCGTGGTGTGTAAATAATGTATATTCAGAAGCTACCTGGGCTGCCTGAATCACATAACTGACCACACTATGAGTAGCCGCCTCACCAACAATATTCACAGCGCCATCCGTTTTTTTCTGCACATCCAGCCCATCCTGCCCACTAACGGAGGGGGTTTCTCTAAACGATAAAATATTTTTACCCGGATACATTTTTCTTGCCCAGATCTCGAAGGAAGTCTCCTGAATCCGGATATTCTTCGCATCAATATATTTGATCAGTGCCTTAAGCAGCGTTGTTTTCCCCGAGCCCTGTCTGCCAGTGATAGCAGTGACCTGATGGCCCAGGATGAGAAAAACAAGCATATCAATCGCAAGCTGTGCCCCTTGATCTTGAATCTGCTGATCCAATTCCACGAGCGAATCGTTAAATTTGCGGACAAAAAAAGCCCAGCTTTCAGCCATTTTGGGCCGCACAACCACGACCCGGCTGCCATCAGCCATATCGTTGATGATATAACCCTTGGATTCATTTAATTGTCCAGGGTTACCAAACCCATAGATATTTTGGCAAACCCGCTTAAGCTCCTTCTCAGAACCAAAACTTAAGAATTCCAGGTGAAGCGACTTTCCGCGATAGAACGTCCACACCGCATCATAGGATTGTGGTATGAAATGCTGCTGCTTCGTATATTCCAGAAAATCTGTAGTCTGAACGACATCAGGAGGCATGCCACTTGTTCCTCCATTGACTCCGTCGATGTTCTGATCTCGAAGCTCATCAATAACGCCGAGCCCCTTATAAATTTGATAAGCTCTCTGGACAATAATTTCAATCTTGTCCTGGATGGACAATCTCGGCTGCTCGGACTGATAGATATGGCGAATCTGCTCTTCGGTGATCTTATACCCCTTAGATCCATCAGGCAGCTTTTGCAGTGTATCCAGGCTATATTTGCTTACTATTACATTAAATGCATTCTGACCATGATCTTTTTTGAAAACATAAAGCAAGATATCGAAGCAATCCTGTGAAGTCAATCGATTCGTATGGCCGAAGCTGATAATCTTATCTACATTTCCTTCATCCAGACCGTAGGTCTGAACCAATAGATCCTTCATATAAAGCTTCACGTATTTCTTAGCGGATAGATCGCCGTGCATGCAACTTCGGAGCGCTTTCTGCAATTCCCTTCGCCGCGCCTTCCGACGGTTGTATTCTTCCTCACTTGGGCTTCCTTCATAAAGAGACGCAGCTATAATCTCCTCAAAAGCCCTTCTCAGAAATAGCACGATTTCATTCATATCATATTTCAGTTGGACGGAAGGTGGAGCAGCATCCTTACGTCTGCCCAGCCATAAGTAGAGGAACACTCCAATAGCTATCAGGACTACAAAGATCAGAATCAGATTAATCATTCGCAACATCCAATTCCGATACTGGAGAAATCTCCAGCATCCGGAGAATAAGCTGTCCCATATGTCGTACCGCCTCAGTGAAGCTTCCGTCCTCACTAAACTCCAGAAAACGGGATTTAGCTTCTCTTGCCTTCAATAGAAACTGAACAAAACGCCGTTCATTTTGAGCATCCATATAACCAATATGATGTGGGATAACACCTACTGCTTTTTTCTTCAATTCATACAGCTTAATAATTCTCTCTTTATTGAACCTGGAGCTGCGCTCATAAGCCCCAATACAATAGAGGACTGGCTTATGACTCGGCACAGGAGCTTTGTTTTTATTCAAAAAATAGGAATCCAGACTGACCTGATTCTGATTTAGGTTAACCACAATCAAATCTGCCTGCTCCATAACCAGAGACACAACATCCGGATCATCTTCAGAGGAAAGGTCCACAAATAACAAATCATAAAACCTGCGATAATCCTTGTAGATATGCGGAAGCAAGAGCTTTGTCTCATGTTTCTCAGTACTCATAGATCCCCTAAGCAGTTCCAACCGATCCTTAAGAATGGACTCCGCATGATCTCTAATTCCTTCAGGTGTCAGCATTCCACACTGCACTAATCTCTCAATCGCATCCATTCCGCCGGTTGTCTGTGCAGACTGAAGCGTTGTTCTTGTCTGTGAGAATAAATGCTCAAGCACCCCTTGCTCCAAATGTGTATGTGTCATTAACACGCGGATATGATGATCTAGCGCTATGGTAGCCGCAACAGCTGCCATATTCGAAGTTGTTCTCCCCTGCCCTTGAGCAGGTCCCCAGAAAGCCACTAGCACAATTACCTACCCCCGTTTCCTTGCATACTGCCATAGCTTCTTGATGTCTTGCTTTGGAACATCGCAAATTTCAATCAAAAAGTCATTTACAGCTTCAGCAAAATCCTTATCTACCTTAAGATCCACCCTTCCATCATGGACCCAATCAATTCTTCGCTCCGGACTACTGATGTAACTGATTTTTGAAGTAATCACTGGATAATATTTATCCACATACTTCAGTCCAAGTCCGCATTCTTCTTCTATGATAAGCAGTACAGTAGGAATCCGTTTCTGATCCAGCAACATATCTACGTTCTCCATAGCCTGACGTTCATAGGTGGTTGCGAAGACAATAATCTCCTCCTCAAGACCCTCAGGATACCCATGATGCCAGTCATACAGAACGATATCCGGTTTGTCAGCTACGCTTGAATCAGCAATCTTTATACCAGACACTTCGCCTTCAAAATACTGATAATTCCTGCTGTTATCCGAAATAATCATGACATCGTTGTTGAAATAACTTTTCAACAGAATAGCCGCTGCCAGTATGAAATCGTGCTTCTCGCAATCCCCTGCGACAACAATGTGCAAATCGGTCACTCTCCTTCCAGCAGACTGTCATCTGTGGCTGCTTCTTTATTCGTCACACCCGTTGAACTCTGGTCTGCACTTGAATCGATCGGCGCTTGATTGGTCCGATCTATCACTCCGTTCACGGATTGGCTGTCATCAACTTTCGCAGCCTCCTCTGCTGCCGCCGCTCCCTGCACAGCCTTTCTCTGGATCACACCACTGCCGCTTGGTGCCTGTGCTCCCACACGAATTCTATCTTCATCCTCCATAACTTCGAGCCGTTTCTCCAGTTCCTTACGAAGATTGGCAGCAAGACTCCACTTGGCCTGATCTATAATGAAAGGATTATCCTTAATTACTCCAAGTACATCCAGATTAGGGACATAATTAACTACAGGTTCAGGCTGAAGCTCCGGTTCTACGTACTGTTTCATATACAGTTCTGCGTTATTTATGTATGCATCTACCAGGGCAGCTTGCAGGAGCTGTGCTTCTTCTTCATTGTCATTAAAAAATGTATATTGATTCGCTAAATCTACGTCCTTCAGCGACTTCTTTCCTACGACTATGTAATCCTCGCCATTCGGGAAAACGATCCGAATATCTACGACATCTTTTTTCGTTAACCGAAGCGGCAGTTTAATATATTCAGTCTCTTCTTTTCGTTCTGATGGCTCCAATCTCGCTTCATCACGTACCATTTCAGTAGTTACCGCTGTGCCTGACAATGCATCAATCTTCAAGTACTTGCCTACAATCGCTTTAGACTCACTGATCAGATTATCCGGTGAGGAGAATTTGGGTAGCTTCTCTTCCATTACATCCTCAGCGGTAATCACCTCTCCAGCTAGCTTTGGAGATATCAGAACATACGCTGTCTGGGATTGATCCATATAGCGCTGCAAGACTTCATCTTTATCATTCAGCTGTTCTTCGTAAGCTGCCCGCTCGTCGATCAGCTTAGCGTTATAATGGCGATAAGTTGCAAACCATACCCCGGATGTGGCAACGGCAACAAGACAACCTGATAGGATCGTATATCTCAGTATTTTTTTCCGCTTACGTATTGCCACTTCAAGACCTCATTTCCATCCCTATTTGATTTTCCCTTTCGATTTTGCGGCCGCCGCTGCCGCTGCTGCCCGTTCGGTGGCTTGTCTTTCAGCTTCCTTAATTCTGGCTGCCTCTGCTCTCTCTTCCTCCACCTGTAATTTATCTGCATATTTCATCATATTTGATTCAATTTGGGCTATGGCGGCTTTAAATTCGTTCATTTTCTTTATCCATTCCTCACAATGCTGCTTAAACTCTTCCCCACCCAAATCTACCCAATAACCAGACACTCCTGTGATTGCTGCTCTCATCTTATCGCTGCACTCCTGGGCAGGGGAGAGAAGTCGATGGCAATCAAAAGCAATGCCCCTTACCATACCTGAATTCATACCCAGCCTCCTGATTGATAATTACCGGCTCTCCGGAACAAATGAAAATCCTATGCCTATTAATAACAAGGTCACAAACAAAACCGTCCCAACAATTCCCCAGAGCAGCGTTTGCTTGCGAAAGAGCTTTTTCTGAACGGTCAGCAGCTTCATTACCCATTCAACAGCCGCTTTATCTGGATACAAAGGATCTTGATGTGCAGGCATCAGAGTCGTTTGAATTTCTGCAAAATCCTTTTTCAACATTTGTAATACTTCCTGATGTCCATTTTCCAGCAGTAGCCTGCACCGCTTGCGCTCATAAGGATTAAGGGTGTTCAGCTTCTCTTTCAGCAGTTCATACTTCCACATAGCCCCGTTGCCTACCAAAATAGGAATTTGCGAGTTCCACCACAGCTCGAGTCCGCTGGTGCCCTTCCGCTCCCGATGGATATCCACCCATAGAATGATATGCGTGAAATCACTGGCCAAAAGCTCCGAAATATCCCACGAATACCCTCTGCGATAGAAAGTGACTCCTTCATATTCGAACATGGTAGAAACCGAATCTTCTTTCTCACCCTTAAAAACAATCTGTTCAAGCGAACTGATTTCGGGCCTGTCATCTCCGCATACCAGGGGCTTCCAGCCCAGTTCTGCCAGACCCGCGGCCAGTAGAAACGCCGCTGCACCTACGTCTTCTTCCCCTCCGACACCACAAACTCCGATGACAAGTGGTACATTACTGCCCAGAATTCTCGCACTAACTGCTGGCGTAGATTTTTCTTCTACCGGAATAGATTGTTCCAGACTCTCCAGCGTTTCCGCTTCGGTTAATGACGGGGTCTCCTTTCTGGCCGGAGGCCCCGGTCTAGACGGAGTTGATCCTGCTGAAGAGCGAGGAGCAACGGATGGTCTCCTGTTGGCGGCATCTGCTACAGTTCTGGAACCGGCCGCCACTGGCTGTGGACGGGTAAGCGACTCCACCGGTCTCGGAGGAGCAGACGGTGCCTCTTCCACTGCCGCGTCAAAAGCTACTCTTGATGATGAGCCTTTAAACGAAGAAAAAAGGCCTTTCTTTTTACCCAGGATATGATAATAATCCCTTGTAGTTTTTTTCTCTTTGATCCAATTCAGAAGATCATCGCCCTGGAATTCCGTAGTGAACTGAAGATCATGTATGTTCATATTTACCAGGGTCCGTATAAATTCAATATCCGTTTGCAGCGCCGGGTCTAACTGAACGATCAGCCGAGTATGTTTAAGATATTTGCGGATCAGTGTCATGAAACTGATAATATCCGCAGCCTTGACCGGTGTGCCCAGACCCGCGCCGCCCTCCATAATTACAATGGATGAAGGATCGACTTCCTTACTACTGAAACCACTTATAAAACTATGTAATGTAGAATGTTTACCGGAAATTACATAACCCTCATGCTCCAGCGACCTGGATAGCAGCATTATAAGTTCAGGTGAGCAGACTAAGTGTACGCTTTTCATAGGAATCCTCCTTTACGATCTCCCAGCTCAATAGGGCAAAATACGAACTATGGCTCCGTCCCCTTGTATAATCTCTGCGAGAACAGCATGCGGCCCCAACTCCATCCATTCTTCGCCCGTACGGCTGGCTTCACATTTAAATTCCCAGTGATCCGGAAGCCAGTTGGCTTGCTTAAGTAGCTCGATACATTGCCCTGTAGAAATAGAAAGAGAGACTTCCAAATCCAAATACTTCTCTCTTTCACCTTTAAATACAAAAGTAGTCAGTGCAGTTGACATAGTCTGATCCCCCAGATTTGTTAAGCTTCTTGCAGCCAATTACATAATTCATTTACTACTGTAGACAAGGATTGTGTGGTTTGACTGGCGTCTTCTTCCACCCCACGCAGCAGCCACATTTGATCTTCATGAATCAACAGGTTCAGTTCGCGAATCACCTGTGCCTCCTCGGTAATGCATTGGATTTCTGCCAAGGAAGTTATGAATGCACCTGCTTGAAGAGACTTTCCCACCCACGTTTCAAAATCCACTTCTTTATTTATCGCTTTTTGTAATTTATCTTTATCGCTCAATTCCCACACTAAAGGGATTCTCTCAATGACCTGATACATCAGCTCATGTAATGCATAAATCTCCTGAAGCTTATAAGTGTTACTTTCCGGCTGATGCTCAAGTTCAAACCAAACTTCATCCTGAACAAAATAGAAGACCTTGCAAGTCTGTCGATTCGTATGCATAAGCTGGCAAAAATAAGATTTGCAGCTGGATGCAACAGCGATACCTCTATGAAGCACTTCATTCACTTTGGCGAGCCCCGCAAAATCAACCTCTAAATATCCCTTCACTTCAAGCGACCTCATCTGAGCATCCATTAAGGAGCGTAAATTACGCTCCGACTCGTCTTTGAGATCGATTTCCAGACCTGGAAAACTAGTTCCTCCTATCAATGCAGTCAAATAGATAATTTCTAAAGGATGCAATTCAAACATTTCACGAGCCGGCTTCATCGCTTTTTTCACCTGCTTATCTATAGTTCTGTAATCATTTTGAGGCGTGAAATGGTCCCCTCAGTTAGCAGTATCGCTTCAGTATTATCCAATACCTCGTTCAGCTCATGGTATTCCATACTCTCGAGTAGTGGAGCATAAGACAAATGATCATTGGGTCTTCCATCGGACAACAACGCATGTCCACTGTTAATCAGTTCACCCGCAAAATCAGTGACCAATTGCATTTGATTCAGTTCAAACGAATCGCTGCCGACCAGCAGCATTACACCAAGTCCACCGCCAAACCTCGCTACCCGCTCCAAATGATCCAGTGAATCATTCTCCATCAGATCAAAAGCGGACTTAAGATGAGGCATTACAATGACGAGAAGCGGATACTTAGACAGAATATACTCTGCCTCGTCAAACTCTTCACGGTTTTGAGCATCTGCAAAAGCTTGCCGTGCATCATTTTTCCTTAGTTGCAGCTGATCCACTAAAGATTGTGTGAGCTGTAAAAACTCTTCAGCTGTGCACATATAGCGGGTAATCGTTGAACTAGCTTTCAAGCTCGGTATACTGACAACACCACTATCAAACAGATGGAATTCCATAGTTACTTCACCTGCTGATTTATCAAGAACTTGTATTAAGGCGTTAAATCTAAAATCCACATGCTTTTGAGTAGTATAAGACACTACAAAATTGCTAACCTGCTTTACATTGATCTCTACCGGAAGTGTAGTATCCCAATCCAGCCCGAGCGGTACCTGATAATTCCCCTGCGGTTGTTCCTTCGGCACACGTTCCAGAAGCTCTGCCAGTGAAAGCTTGTCCGGGATCACTGAAATCCCCACAGGGTTATTCACACCTGCCACTGCTTTCATCTCCGAACTAATCCGGCGGAGAGAGGCAGCAATCTGATCATCCGAGCTGCCATCCACAGGAAGCGCGGTATGAAATTCCAGAATCAGGTTATCTTTGAGCAGTCCGCGGCCTACTGTATTCGTTGGCTCCATCCCTTCTGTTCTGCCCAGAATACTGGAATAATCCAATCTATCAGACATTTGGTATACTAGAGCCTGCTTAATATTCTGGCTGATTCGGTAAGGATAAGAGTTTACAGCATTGGCAGCGAACACGAAGTATATCCCGTAATTACCGCCTTCACGCACCAACTTGGAAAGCTCTAAGATAAAGTCATCATAGGCTTCTGAGAATCCTGTGTAATTATCGAGCAGAATAACAATGTAAGGAACCTTCTCTCCAGTGGCCGCACTGTACGAGACCAAATTGCTGATTCCAAGCTGAGAAAACTTACGTTTGCGTTCATCCAATTGGGACAACAACCAACTGATCAGTTTTCCAAGCTTTTGTTCGTCCTCTGGAAAAATAATATCCCCTACATGTGGAAGCTCGTGGAATACTCCCAAGGTGCGTGTACCAAAATCCAATATATAGAAATGAACGTAATCAGGTTCATATTTCAAGGCGAGGGACATGATAATTGTCTTTAACAGCGTAGTCTTACCGCTGCTCGGCGCTCCATAAACCAGTAAATGTCCATCCTGATTAAAATTAATATCCAGATTGTATTGCTCCTGATCTGACGGATTATCAATTCGTCCAACGGTGGCAATAAGACTCTGATCTGGCTGCTTCCATGATTGCCCATCCCAGATCTGATTCTGATCCATAACATCCGCTAAAGTCATAGTCTCCGGAAGTGGAGGCAGCCATAGCTGAAAGGCCTCTCCGATCGATTGCTCAGCAGAAATGGCAGCTATATGATTAACCACAGCCTGCAGCTCACTCAGTTGCGAGGCATGATCACTGTTTTTCGCCTTAGGAATCAGAGCTCTGCGTTCACCACTTAGTGAAACGATATCCATCTTTGGACTTCCATCCTGATCTGTCTCCCCTGCTTGATAAGGCGCTCCGCTCCAGGAGGATTGGAACAAAGTGAACACTTCATTATTACCAACTTGCAAATACCCACGGCCTTTTTCTTTGATCTCTGCTGCCTCCGTGCGTTTCAGCATCTCCTGACTATCCGAAGGTGTCTGCACCTTCAGACATAGCTTAAATCTGGAGTTACTCCAGATCTGGTCATCGACTACGCCAGAAGGTTTTTGTGTTGCCAATATTAAGTGAATCCCCAAGCTTCTTCCGACCCGTGCCGCACTGACTAGCTCTTTCATAAATTCCGGTTGATCTGATTTAAGTTCTGCGAACTCATCTACCACTATGATCAAATGCGGCAAAGGAAGGTTAACTTCTTTATTGCGGTAAAGAACGATGTAATTATCAATGCTGGTCACTCCGGCTTCACTGAACAGTCGCTGTCTCCGCAAAAGCTCACTTTTGATGGAGGCAAGGGCCCGATTGATCTGATTACCGCCAAGATTGGTGATTGTTCCCACCAGATGTGGAAGTCCAAGAAAAGCATTAGCCATTCCTCCACCCTTATAGTCGATCAATACAAAAGCAATCTCATGCGGATGAAAGTTCACTGCCAGACCCAAAAGTAGAGACTGAAGCAGCTCACTTTTCCCCGATCCGGTAGTGCCGGCTACTAGACCATGTGGACCATAGCTTTTTTCGTGCATATCGAACAAAAGAAATTTCCCGCCTGCCCCGAGCCCCAGAGGAATGGACAATGTACGGTTAGCCTGGTTTTTTGACCAGCGCTCCAATACCTTTAGAGCCTCTACCTGCTCAACCTCAAAGCTCTCCAGAAAAGTTACCATTGGTGGGATATAGCTGTTATTTTGACCTTCCTTAATTCTGAGCGGAGACAAAGAACGGGCAAAAAACTCTGAATTTTTTTTATCCAGAGAATCGGCAGAAAAATAATCCGCTAAATGACTTAACAGCTGATTAGTATCTTTTCGAACCATCCCCTTACCATCCTTGATTTCCAGAATAGCCTGGGAATTCAGCGGCAGCGCAACATCAATCTTTTCCGATGTAAAAATGCTGGTCACCCCAAGTGAAGCATTGGCCGAGAGCAAATACTTCATCATATCCGTGCTGTCCCACAGTTCAGGAGCAAAAACCAGAAAAACATAATGCGGGGTCTGCATTGGCTGTAGTCCATAACCATTCGTGCTGTTTTCTTCTCTTTTTCTAAGCTCTGGAAGTAATTCATCCGCAATATTGGAGGCATCAAAGGATGTTGTAGCCAAACTTCTCTGGCTTCGATTTTTATTCCATGTATGGGGCAACCATTTCAACCATTCCCAGTGCTGCAGATCATCAGGCTGCATCACGCATATTACCCTTACATCATCGTAGCCTTGGTGTGTTGTTAAATGAACTAGAACACCATTGAGGAAATCACGAACCTCCTGCTGTTTGCCGTAAATTCCGAGCGTATTAATATTCCTTAGCGGTATGTAGACCGGAATATCTCGCACAAAATACATCTCTTCGCATATTTTACTGGCGATTTCTTCAAGTGGGTTGTCATCGTCAATCGCTTTCGCTTTCGAGCTATATATTGGCACCAGAGCAATCGGCTGGATACCAACACCAACCCTGAGATTCAAAAAGTCATCTTCAATTCCGGTTTTTTCCCACAGCTGCTTGCTTCTCACCCGTACGATTTCAACACAAGATTGAATACTTGGATGGATATATGTATAGGCTTCTCTTTGCGTACTGGCGGCACTTTGTAAATCATTACGAACCTGGAATAAGTAGTTGAGATATTTCTTTTCAAGTTTTTTGTTCTGTTCATGATGTTTTTTCACACTGGATTTATAATTCAAAATTGAAACCATGACCGTCAGAACAGTCATACCCATGGTTGATATCAGCATGGTAAACGACCTGGTCAATGTTGACATAAATATAGAGATGACTAACATCCCGATGGGAGGGACTATAATCGTCAACCATGAGAAGGTTGGTTTTCCCGATGGTCGGGCAGGATCCTCCAAAACCAATTCGCCTTCCGGGTAATTCGGTTTAATTCGAGGGGTTCTTTGTACCTGATTAGTTAGCATTTCTTGAGTACTCATCTTTTTCATCACCACTGGATAGGAATTTTGGATTAACAAGAATAAATAGTGTAAATTTTAAATAAAAAAATAAATTATTTTCCAATTTAGGAGATACATACTGCATTATCGGTTCGACGACTAAATAGTTTATATTTTCCATAACATTTTTTGCTAAAATGGTTCAAAGATCCCCAATAAATTACCATTATTTTCATAAAAGTAAAATTACTAGTGTATATAGATCCAGTTCTAAGGTCACCTAATCGTGCTTTATTTTTGATATAATTTAAGACATATGGCACATTTACTTTTTTTATTTCTTTTTGTCCATCATACTTCTCGGTACTAAAATTACGAGTTTTTTGTATCCAATATTCCATTTTAGACCCTATGTATCAGACCATTTCTACCAAACTGGAGAGAATTCATACTTCTGGAAGGAATTAACCCGTGAAAAAACCAGGAAATTCCTGCTAACTCGAACTATTTCCCGGTATCAAATCTCATATATGTTTAAGCAAATGCAAACAGACAACCTCGTATGAGGCTGCCTGGCTACCCTGTATATTCATAATTTACGTCTTCTCAACTAATACTGGAATTTGACTTTTTAACGCAAATTCAAAACATTTATTTTGTTGAACTTTTTACAATTATATTGCCCCACGGTACCAGTGAAACTATTTGGGTTCAGACAAACCGCTAGGACACTGAAACGCCGGATCGGCCCTATCACTTCCTATTATTAACGTGTAACCAAGGCCAACTTTTCGTTTATCTTCACAGAAGTCCCCGCCTGATTTATGACTTTTGTCGTTTCGGTCGTATTCGTAATGATGATCGGTGTAATAATGTTGAAGCCTTCACGGCGGATGCTTTCCAGATCAACTTCCATCAAGATGTCACCTGCATTCACCGTATCCCCCGGCTGAACCCGAGTATTGAAGTATTTACCTTTCAGCTTAACTGTATCTATCCCCACATGAATCAGTACTTCTGTACCATCATGGCCTACTATCGCAATCGCGTGCTTCGATTTCGCCAGGGTAGCTACTATACCGCCAATAGGTGAAGCTACCTGCCCGGAGGATGGCTCAAGTGCCAACCCTTTTCCCATCGCCTCACTTGCGAACGCCTCATCCGGCACTGCTGAGAGCGGCAATACCTTGCCTGACATAGGACTAGTCAACAATGCGGAATTAACCTTGTCCGTTTCTATAGCACTGGAGTTTACTTCAATGGTCCCTGAATCTTGCACAGGATTGTTTCCGGACTCCTGAGCAGCATCAGCTGCAACCAGCGTATTATCTTCAACATCGTTGAAGCCGAACATGAGAGACAGCAGAAACGCTGCGACAAAAGAAACGACAATCATAATCACACCATAAATAATGTTTGAAGTTCCTCTTTCACCGGAAAAAGCAAGCAGAGCCATAATATTGTTCTGCGGAACATATAGAGTTACATGTACAATCCCCGCGAAGCAGCCTGCGATGCCCGCTGAGATAGCGGCGGCTAACATCGGTTTCTTCAACTTCAAGAGTACACCATACAAAGCTGGTTCGGTGATGCCCATCGTGGAAGAAACCCAAGAAGCGGAAGCTAATTGCTTCATCGACTTGCTCTTAGAGCGAATGGCAACGGCTAACGTAGCTCCAGCCTGAGCAAGGTTCGCACAAATCTGAGCTACCAGAATTAAGGCTTCCTGCCCGGTAGCTGCAAAGGCAGAGATGAATATTGGTGTAAGCGCATGGTGCATCCCAGTCATAACAATGAACGGGAAAGCAGCAGCAAGGAGAGCTACCATGACAAAACCGAGCGTGCCTTGCATCAATTCAATCACATAAGCCAGTCCTTGTCCGGCATAGTTCCCGAGCGGTCCGACAACGATTAGCGCCAAAGGTGCGCTGATCAACAATAGCAGCGTTGGATTTAACAGGATTTTCAGCATATTAGGAACGATTCGATCTATATATTTCTCAATATAGGACATCATCCATACTGTCAACAGGACAGGAATGACTGAGGCTGCATATATGACAGGTGAAACCGTTATCCCCAGGAAGGAGATTGGATCTTTAGAAGCCACCCAGGAAGAGAAGTTAGGATGGAGTAGAACACCTGCGACGATAACTGCAACTGAAGTATTGACTTTGAATTTCCGGGATGCACTAACCGCTAACAGAATCGGCATGAAATAGAATGCAGCATCCCCGATAATATCCAAGATTCGATAGGTGTCTGCTTCTGGTGACATCAGATCGAAGGTGGTCAACAGCGACAGAATGACCTTGATCATCCCTGCAGCCGTTAACGCCGGAATCATTGGTGTCATACAACCGGTAATCGTATCAATGATCCGGCCTAGGACTCCTTTGGTTTTACCGTTCCCTGGAGACTTACCGGAACCACTCTCATCTGCACTTTGCACATTAAGATCAATAATTTCTTTATAGACCGCATTTACTTCATTGCCGATGATGACCTGATATTGATCAGATGTTACGTTTACTCCCGCTACCGCTTCCATGCCGTTCAACTGTTCCTTGTCGGCTTTATCATTGTCTTTTAAACGGAACCGCAAGCGAGTCATGCAATGCTCCAGGTCAATGATGTTTTCCTTCCCGCCGACGAGAGATATGATTTGTTCCGCAATTTGTTTGTAGTCTTTTTTCATATGGTCTTCCCCCTTAACCGTTTTCATTCGAGCCCTTTGAAAATAACGGAGCCGCAAGTCCTCTTCCAGAGGACCGCTGCTACGTATATAGAGACCTCTCTAGAGGCACTCACCATTTGATTCAATCACCTTTTTATACCAGTGGTAACTGGCCTTTTTATACCGTTTAAAAGTACCCTTGCCATAATCATCAGCGTCCACATAAATAAATCCGTAACGTTTGGACATTTTGCCTTCACTTACACTGACCAAGTCGATGCAACCCCATGACATATAACCAATAAGCTCGACTCCATCCTGTTCTACAGCATCCTTCATATTGCGTAAATGATCGGATAGGTATTCAATTCGGTAATCATCTTGAACATGAAAGTCCTGATCTGGTTCATCAGCGATGCCAAGGCCATTCTCGACAATAAACAACGGAATCCGGTAGCGATCATATAATTGATTCATTGTTATACGAAGTCCAATCGGGTCTATTTGCCACACACTTCCACTTGGTGGTAGATAAGGATTCTTCACCGTCTCAAAACCATTCGTACGACGAGTCTCCAGTCCTTCCGTGGAAGCTGCTGTACAAGCACTTGAGTAATAACTGAAGGAGACAAAGTCTACTGTATGGTTCTTGAGGATTTCAAAATCTTCCGGTTCCGTATGAATGTTGATCTTGTGCTTCGCAAAATAGGGTGCGATATAATTTGGATATTTGCCGTATACCTGTACATCGGAGAAGAACAGTGTATGTTTGTCACTTTCCAGAGAAGCGAATACATCCTCCGGCTTGCATGTATATGGATAGGTCTTGCCAGCCGCTAGCATACAGCCGAACTGAATGCCCGGAACCATTTGCTTGCCCGCTTCCACGGTCAGAGCGTTAGCCAGAAGCTGATGATGCGCTGCCTGATATTTTTTCTCCAGCTTGTTATCTTCCGCAGTAAAGGTTAAGCCCCCGCCTATAAAAGGAATATGCAAAACCATATTCATCTCATTAAAAGGGATCCAGTATTTTACTCGGTGCCCAAATCGGTGAAGCAGCGCCTTAGCGTAATTTAAGTAAAAGCCAACCACTTGGCGATTCGCCCAGCCCCCGTAATGTTCCACCAAATGCATCGGCAAGTCAAAGTGAGAGATCGTAATCACTGGCTCAATGTTGTATTTCTCAAGCTCGTCCAATATGCTCTCATAAAACGCGAGGCCTGACTCCAGCGCAGTAGCTTCATCCCCATTCGGAAATAGGCGCGGCCAAGAGATAGAGAATCGAAAAGAATTGATGCCCATTTCCGCCAGCAATGCGATATCCTCTTTGTAATGTTCTCGGAAATGAATCCCGGTATGGCTCGGATAATGTTGGCCTTCTTCTGTAAAAATATTATCTTCGTCCATCATAACGTCTTTTAAACGACGGTCATTCATAGGCAGTACGTCAAAATTAGATAGACCTTTGCCATCCTCTAAATACGCACCCTCGGTCTGTATAGCCGAAATAGCGCCGCCCCACAAGAAATCTCGGGATAATTTCATGATAAAACCTCCAAGTTGCTAACAATTTGTAAATGCTCTCATTGATGAGCACCCAGCCTGTTTTCTTTAGTTGCCTATGCCTATAATAAGGCTTGCTACGAAAGATTGAATCCCTTGATTTTGTCAAATTGTTCTCATATTTGGTCCTGTCCAAAGGCACCTTTGATGGTTGAGCTTTTATATTGCAGAGGCGCAATTCCAATACTTTCCTTAAACAAACGATAGAAGGTCTTAGTACTTCCGAAGCCCACCTTGCCGGCGATCTCCGTCACAGGATCATCTTCATTGAGGAGAATCCATTTCGCTTTATCAATCCGATATTCGTTCAAAAAGGTGACAAAAGTTTTGCCGGTATGCTTCTTAAAGAATTTTGTGAAATACGATGGGGTGAAGCCCAGAATTTTGGCAGCATCCTCAAGTTTTATAGGATGGGTATAGTTTTTCTCCACATACTGGAAGACCATGGACAACTGCTCAAGAATTTCACGGGAATAAGGCTTATTGCTGACCATACGCGGTTTAAAATGATCCAGTTCGCGATACATCACAGTGATCAGCTCACATAAAAGGCTTTTAATGGCATATGCGTAACCGATCTGCTGCGTCTTGCCTTCCTGATATAGCTCATTCAATAACTGAAGAATCTTTTTCTGAACCTCTGGCCGCCAGTACGTGGAATACGGTTCAATTGAGGCAAACAGCTCCTTCAGCGTAAAAGGTGTGTTGTTCAGAATCATCACGTCCTGAAAAAAACTAAGGTCAAATTGGAAGACCAGCCGCTCACTTTTAGGTGAAGCCATCACATAATGAATGTCTCCACCTTTGATGAAGACGAACTCATTTTCTTTGAGCTGCATCGGCTGGTCATTTACTCCAAGGTTCACTTTTCCTTTTACAATCCAGATAATCTCCATTTCCTTGTGCCAATGCGGTGTAGTCAATATATTGCCATCGTTCTCAATACAGCGGTACGGAAAGGCTTTATCCAGTCGTGGGAATTCCAAATAAATGGCCATCTTATCATCTCTCTAACTTAATTTAGTGGATTAATAATCTCATTTATCACGGATAAAGGCGAGTTTGGCTATTGAAGCTGAAACGTAAAAAGAGCTATCCAGTACCCAACCAGGGAAGCATGGACAGCAAATTTTAGGGATCATTAATGATTCCATTTCTCTCATTTCGTAAGTGCTCCACCGTCCCGGCGAAACTGCTTGGGGGTCAGGCCAGTGTATTTTTTAAATAACTGTGTATAGTAACTTTGGCTGCAAAATTTAAACATTAAAGCGATTTCGGAAATAGACTGATTCGTATGAATGAGGATCGACTGCGATTCCTCAATTCTACGCCGGTTGATAAATTCCGTGAGCGGCATACCCGTTTCACGCTTGAAGCGGTCGGACAAATAACTGGGATGCACACCGACATGTCCGGAAATCAAGCTAAGGTTCAAATCTTGAAACAGATGCTCGCGTATAAAATATATGGATAGATTGACAATATGTGAATAGTGAAGGTTCTCCTTCTGCTGCCGCATCACTGTGATGAATTGCAGGACCATTTCATATTCATATCGATGAAGTGCATCAAGCTCCGTCGAAGCTTCCACTGCACGGATGAACGTATCACTCAGCTGAAATGCTGTCTCAGGGTCAACACCACCGCGGATAATCGCACGTGTAAACAAGGTGCAGGATGCAATCATAGCGTTTTTCTTGGAGCGCAGCGGATATCGGGCTAGCGTAGCGGCTTCCATTGTGTTAATTCTATGCAGTGCTTCGAGTGCCCGGTTCTCGTCTCCCAGTCGGATAGCTTCCAAAAGCTCATGTTCATAATCCAGCGGAGGATGGACAAATCCCTCTGTCAGATCCACAGAACGTGTGGACCAATATTCCGGTAGTTTATGTTGTCCTTTAAGTCCTTTAAGTTGATCCATACTTATTAACCTCACCTAAAAATTTTGATAATATGCTAAATAATTTAGTATAATCTTAGCTCTTTCGGACTTAAAATTCAATTCATAACCATCAAGGGAGGAAACACTAGCATGAGCTGGAGCATTGCTAATCAAGGGTTATCAGCAGATACCCTGCTAAATTTGGAAAGTATTTTTGCGCTGGGGAACGGATATTTGGGCGTGCGTGGAAATTTTGAAGAAGGCTATTCCGATAATGAAATCCGCAGTATCCGCGGTACGTATTTGAACGCTTTTCACGATGTGATTGACATTCCCTATGGGGAGAAGCTGTTCGCCTTTCCAGGGACCCAGCAAAAACTAGTTAATATTATTGATTCCCAAGAGATAAATATTTATATAGGCGAAGATAAGGAGCCCTTTGCACTTACTGAAGAGAGTGTGCTTGCTTATGAGCGTAACCTCCATATGGACAAGGGCTATTCGGAGCGTAAAATCCACTGGAAATCCCCCTCCGGTAAAGAACTCAAGCTGCATTTCCGGAGACTCGTTTCTTTTACTACCCGGGAGCTATTTGCTATTCATCTCACACTTGAGCCTGTTAATTTCAGTGGTCCAATTCAAGTTGTATCCCGTGTAAAAGGCGATGTTAGCAATTATACGAATCCGAATGATCCACGTGTAGCAGCTGGCCATGCCAAACGCCTAAGTGTAGTAGCGTCTGATGTTCGCGGTGAATATATATGCCTGGAGAATGAGACGATGGCTTCCGGTCTGCGGACCTCCTGTGTCACCCGTCATGAATGGGACGGTGATTGGCTGGTTGAAACTCTAGCTGGAGAAACCGATGCTACAGTGACAGCAACTGCATCTATATCCGGTCCGATGTCTATGACCAAATGGAATGTTTATACGGATACACTACGCCATGAACAAGGTCTTGTAGATAGAGGAATTCAGGTACAGGAATCACTCCAGAACCGTTCCTTTGAAGACATGCTGGAACAGCAGGAGCAATATTTAGCTGACTTCTGGAAGCGTTCCGATGTAGGGATTGAGAACGACTCATCACTTCAGGAGGGCATACGTTTCAACCTTTATCAGTTGTTGCAATCTGCCGGACGCGACGCGCACAGCAATATCTCTGCCAAAGGTTTATCCGGAGAAGGATACGAGGGTCATTATTTCTGGGATACGGAAATTTACATGTTCCCTGTGTTCCTAATGACTTCTCCTGACTTGGCCCGGCAGCTCCTATTGTACCGGTATTCCAAGCTGGAGGAAGCAAGAGAACGGGCTAAAGAGATGGGCCATGCCCAAGGGGCACTGTTCCCATGGCGGACGATCTCAGGTACGGAATGTTCCTCTTTCTTCCCATCCGGCACAGCCCAATATCATATCAGTGCCGATGTAGCCTACAGCTATATCCAATATCATCTCGCGGAAGAAGATGACGCCTTCTTGCTCCAATACGGCGCAGAGGTGCTATTTGAGACGGCGCGGCTGTGGATGGAAATCGGTCATTTTTACGAAGGTAAATTCCACATTGACGAAGTAACCGGTCCAGATGAGTACACTTGTCTGGTGAACAATAACTATTACACCAATGTAATGGCCAAACATAATTTGAAATGGGCGGCACGCAGCTTCGCTCGACTTCAGGAGTATGACAAGGTTGCATTTCAAGCACTGTGTATCCGTCTGCATGTTACTGAACAGGAAGCGGATAGCTGGCTGACAGCGGCGAATGCCATGTTCCTCCCTTACGACGAGAAGCTGGGCATTAACCCACAGGATGATACTTTCTTACGCAAAGCGGTCTGGGATTTCGAGAACACACCACCGGAGAAACATCCGCTGCTGCTGCATTACCACCCGCTTACCCTGTACCGTTATCAGGTCTGTAAGCAAGCGGATACCGTACTGGCTCATTACTTGCTGGAAGACGAGCAGTCGCTAGAAACCATTCGCAAGTCGTATGATTATTATGAGCAAATCACTACTCATGACTCTTCCCTATCTTCTTGCATATTCAGCATTATGGCCTCGAAAATCGGGTATAAGGACAAGGCGTATAACTACTTTATCGAGACTGCTCGGCTGGATCTCGACAATACACACGGAAACACCAAAGATGGATTACATCTCGCCAATATGGGTGGAACGTGGATGGCTATTGTGTACGGTTTTGCCGGAACACGACTCAAGGAAAATGGCTTATCGCTCGCTCCGTCCCTACCTACTGGCTGGCAGAAATACAATTTCCGCCTCACCTTCCGCGGGCGTCTCATTGCTGTAACCATTCGCGAGGAAGGCGTGGAGCTTGAATTGCTAGAGGGTGAAGCACTGGATCTAATTCTCTACGGCCATTCGGTGACTCTGGGCAACGACAAGCCAGTAACTCAAGCACTACAAGCCTAATTCATAAGGAGCACAATACAATGAATGCAACCTCTCAAATTCAAGCCGTAATCTTTGATCTGGACGGCGTTATTACCGATACCGCAGAATATCATTATCAGGCTTGGGGTATGATTGCGAAAGAGCTGAGCCTCCCGTTCACCCGAGAGTTCAATGAGAACCTCAAAGGTGTATCGCGCATAGCCTCTCTGGAGTTGCTACTTGGACAAGCGACAACTCTGCACACCTACTCTCCCGAAGAGATGGAGGAGATGGCGAACCGCAAAAATGAGTTTTATCAGCAACTCATTAAGCAGTTAACCCCGGCCGATGTGCTGCCTGGTATTTCTGAATTGCTCGCCGAGCTGAAGAACCACGGAGTGAAGACTGGCATTGCCTCCGCTAGCAAAAATGCCTTTACTGTTATCCGCCTTCTAGGTATGGAGAAAGACTTCGGAGTTATTGTAGATGCAGCCAAGCTTGCCCGCAACAAACCAGACCCGGAAGTGTTCCTGACCGCCGCCGATGCGCTTGATGTAGATCCGCAATTTTGCGTCGGGGTCGAAGACGCAGTCGCCGGGGTAGAAGCGATCAAAGCGGCAGGTATGTTCGCGGTATATATCTCCTTACAGGAGAGCTTGTCCATCGCTGATATGAACTTGAACAACACTGCTGAACTTAACTACTCCGAGCTAAACCAGCAATTCTCTAATAAGAATAGAGTAAGCTAAATAATTGGGTATCCCAGTCTAAATATATGTAAGTTACGAACTAAGCCGGCAAGCTCATAAGGGAAGCTTGCCGGCTTTTGTTTGAAATATGCTTTTCAGAACATCCGCTTCTGATTTCGATTGTCAATAACCTATTGATAATATTTCGCTTGTGCTTTCCACATCGTGCTGTACTCCTGCTGATCTTTCAACAATTGATCATGTGGACCGTATTCACGCAATTCACCATTGTTAAAAAGTGCGATTTTATCGCAGAATTTACAAGCAGATAACCGATGCGAGATATAAATAACGGTTTTATTTGCTGCCAAGAGATTGAAGTTGTTGTACATCTCAAACTCCGCATAAGGGTCTAGCGCAGCTGTAGGCTCGTCCAGAATAAGAATAGGTGACTTTTTGAGTAAAGCTCTAGCAATTGCTATCTTCTGACTTTCACCACCCGAAAAGTCTGTGCCTCTATCATCAAAGATTTTAAATACCTGTGTATCTAGTCCTCTTTCTAAATATTTCATTTTTGCTTCCAATCCTACTTGATTAAGCACTTCTTCCATTTCCTTATCCGATGTTTCGCTATCCTTCACGCATAAGTTGTCTTTGATAGAAAATGAAAATAATTTATAATCCTGAAACACAACACCTAAGATTTTCATATATTCATCGTATTGATAATCTTGAATAGATCTTCCATTCAGAAGAATCTCTCCTTGATCAGGTTCATACAATCGGCACAGCAGTTTAATAAAAGTCGTTTTACCTGCGCCATTTTGACCTACTATAGCTAACTTCTCTCCATTTTTTATGGTCATTGATACATTTTTTATTGAATAGCTCTCGTTTCCCGCATATTTAAAAGACACATTACAAAATTCAATCTCAACATTCATGAGTTTCTCAAGACGCTCTTCTCCGCTTTTCATTGTCGGACTTAGACTTTCAAATTCTCTAAACACCTCAATATATTTACACATTTGTCTAAACTCTACATAGGCATTCATTGCTAACGAAACTTGTGCAGAAAAGCTATTGGCGGCAGAAATATACATAACAAAACCACCCATTTGAATTTCACCTGTAACTACTTTCACAACCATGTAGGTGTAGATAATGACCATTTGCAATTGAAGATTAACACTGGCCAGTCCCTTATATCTCCCCACTTTTTCGTATAGCCCTCCAAAACCACGAACACTTTCATTATGGTAAGTATCCACTTTATTCAGCAAATAAGGAGCCATCCCAAACAAACGGACATCTTTAGCCATGGAAAAATCAACAGCCAGTTTGGAATAATAACCAAATTTCCGATTCAGAGGAGTTAATAATTCATGAAAATTGAATTGAGCTTGCTGCGACTTTCTAAAGATAAAGGTATTAAGTACAATCATCCCAATAATTACCACGATGATTCCAACGTTTAAAGTAGAAACTAAGGCTGTTAATCCCAAAAGGGAGAGCATTGTTTGCAGCAAAGTCTTCATACTAACTAACATTTTACGTATAACATCCTGCTGACGAATGGGAGCAAGCGCCTGTTCTTTAAGATCTAGCACTTTGGAATTTTCTAAACTCTCATAATCCAGATTCATAATATGATTTCCAATATGTAGCTCTAAACTATCCATGACCAAGAAATTGGACAGTTCAATTTGTTTATTTAGGTAACTCTGAAGTAACCCCAAGACAGCATTACCTGCCACCAAAATTCCTATCCAGAGGATAATATTCATTTCGCGGCCGGCCCCCATCAATTCATCAATCAAATATTTGGGAAGGATGATGTTTATAAACGGGAAGATTGCGCTGCATAATGAAGATACCACCATTAGCGGGATGTACGATTTAGACATGGAATGTACCAGCTTCCAAAAGTAGAGGGTCACATGCCAATCCTTTTTCAGCGCAGGGAATGGATTCATAAGCTAGGCTTCACTCCCATTATAATATTGTGCTTGAATCTGATACATTTGATTGTATTTTCCTCTGCGTTCCATCAATTCGCTGTGAGAACCAGCTTCGGAAATCTCTCCTTGCTCCATATACAATATCTGGTCACAGAACCGTGTGCTAGACAACCGATGAGAAATATATAATGCTGTTCTCTCACCGATCATTTCATTAAATCTTGTATACAGGTTGAATTCAGCAATTGCATCAACTGCTGCAGTCGGCTCATCCAAAATAATCAATTCTCCATTCTTATAAAGCGCCCTTGCCAACATCATTCTTTGGTTTTCCCCTCCAGAGAACTCAACACCTTGATCATCCAAAAACTTTTGCATTGGGGTGAGAATGCCTGATTTCAAAGAGGCGACTTTTTCGCTTAGTCCCGCTTTTCCAAGACTGTCATGAATTCTTAAAGCATCAGACTCTCTATGCTCTTTTAGAGAAATATTCTCTGCTAGTGAGAAAGCGAGTACGCGAATTTCTTGAAAAACCGTAGAAAATAATTTCCAATAATCCGTTTTAGCAAACTGTTTGATATTGATTCCATTCAGCGTAATCTCTCCACTATCGGGTTCATACAACCTGCATAACAATTTGATAAGCGTTGTCTTACCAGCACCATTATGACCCACAATAGCAAGTCGTTGATGCGGAGGTATGATGAAGGATATTTTATTAAACACAGGCAAGCTGTTACCAGGATAAGTAAAGGAAACTTCTTTAAATTCTATCGAATAAGGACCTGTTGGGAGTGCATGCATTGCTCCTTCCCCCTGCTTATCATGCGGCTTCTCTAAAAAGTTACGGAGTTCCTCTATGTATAAATTCTGTGTGCGCAGATGGGCTAAATCTTTCATAAATCCCTGAAGAACGCCAGAAAATCCAGCGACAGCAGTTGTGTACATCACAAAATCACCTATAGTTATCCTCTGATGAAGGTAAAGATACGCCAAATAACCATATACAATCCCCTCACGGAACAACCGGATCAAAATATCTAATATTTCACTCTGAAAATAAGAGCTGCTGATAGAGGACTGAATTTTCTGTCTATTTTGAACGCTTGAATGGTATAGTGACACCAATGTATTGTTAAAGGAATTAATCCGAATTTCCTTACCAATAGTAAAGTCTTGCATAATATCCGTATAATACCTTCTCTTCCTCTCCAATTCCGAAAGCTGTTGTTCATGTTCATACTCATAACGTTTAGCACGAAGGGAAAACACATAAGAACACCCAATACTTACAATTAGAAAAACAATAACACCAAAACTTAATCCTCCAATTACAGTTATATAACCCGCAAAAGCAAGAAATCCAGCCAGACTTGCAAAAAATGTATGGAATAGTCCCTGAAATCCATTCTCCACACTTTGTAGGGAACGCTTGGCCTGCTCCATCTGATTAAGATAACCGGGATCTTCTGTATTTTTGAAATCAACATTCATATTTTGTGCAGTGTGGGCGTGGATCTGTTTAAATACAACTTTCATTAATTGAGTTAAACCCAAATTTTGTAGATATCCTGTAAAGTAGCTAATGATAGTCAGTAATAAAAACATCAGTGAAATTAGGAAGATAAACTGCTGAAGTCTTTGCTGTCCGGTCAATTCATCTATAATAAATTTTGGGAATAGGATCAAAAGGAAGGGCTGTATAGCCGAAAGAAGCGTTACAGTTGAGTAATAAATAATGGAACGTCTACTGTTAGTCCAGGATGTGTAGAGGACATAGCCAATGCTGGTACAAGCGGAGGTTAAGGATTTTGTTCTCATTACGGAAAGTTCTCCTTAGTATTTAAAATGTTTCTTGATTACATACATTTTATCAATACTATTATTTGGAAACAGTATGAATAAATTAGTATAAACAGTATTATTTTAGGTGGATTAACTCATGAATTCATGCATCACAAATAAAAAGGTTCTTGATAGCCGAAGCTAGCAAGAACCTTAATCTTTAGTTTCATCCTCAGAACACCGACTTCTAATCGCCATTTCGGGCATTTTCACAGCATTTCAGCTTTATCAGATCTATCTTTAAAAAGCTTCTTTATCGTGAGTCCAAATAAAACACAGCAAGTCAGTGCCGCACAAAAATCAGCAATAGGCTCAGCTATAATCACTGCATCTGTTTTCGGGCTAATAAATGTCGGGAGCAAAAGGACTAATGGAATAAGCAAGATAATCTTACGCAAGATTGCGATAAAAATAGAAACCCGGGCTTGTCCCAAAGCAATAAATACTTGTTGAAACGCTAATTGAATACCAAAAATACAAGTGCCAAGGAAAAATATCTTCATTAATCTAGCCGTGAGAGCCACAAGCTCAGGATTATTGGTAAAAATGATTATGGGCAACTGTGGAACGAAAATGGCTATGCTCCACATCGACAATCCAAAAGCTGCGCAAAAAACACTGCAATATAAAATGGTGGATTTTACACGTGCAAAATCACGAGCTCCATAATTATAGCTAATAATAGGCTGTGCCCCTTGCGCAAAACCAGATAACAACGTCCCAAAGATTTGCATCAGCGTGCCCATAATCCCCATGGCAGCAACGTACATATCGCCTCCAAATTTAGCTAAGGACGTGTTAAATACAATTTGAATTAAACTTTCGGTCGACATCATAATAAACGGAGAAAGCCCCAATGCAAGTACACTTGCAGCTTCTTTAGGTTTAATGCGCATATTCGATAGACGCAAGCGCAGATGCGCACGTTTAGAGATTAAGAACCCCAATACCCAAATCGCCGAAATAAATTGGGCAATTACAGTTGCCAACGCTGCACCCTTAATGCCCATATTCATCTCAAAAATAAAAATGGCGTCAAGGACGATATTCACAACCGCTCCAATGCATACCGTGAGCATGGCTGTTTTGGCGTATCCTTGTGCTGCAATGAATGGATTCAATCCTAAAGAAATGAGCACCGCCACAGTTCCTAGAAGGTAAATGCTTAAAAAATCGTCGGCTAGCGGCAATGTATCGTGACTCGCCCCGAATAACGTTAAGAATGGCGACTTAAAGATAAGAAACAAAGCGGTTAGGATTATGGATGCCATCAGCAGCATAGTAAAACAACTTCCCAGTAATTCTTCTGCTTTTTTATGTTCTCCTTCGCCCATCTTTATGGAAGCTAGGGGTGCCCCACCAGCTCCGATTAGAGCTGCAAATGCTGAAATCAACATAATGATCGGAAAAGATATCCCTATAGCGGATAAGGCTAACGTTCCCCCCTCCTCCATTCTTCCAAGGAACATCCGGTCAACTACGCTGTACATGGCATTGATTAACTGAGCGATAACGGCAGGAATAGCCAACAAGAAAATCAGCTTGGGAATACTTTGCTTGGCAAAACGATCCTTCATTTGATTATTCATTTAATTCAATTCCACTATAGCTTCTCGCAGGCTTTTAGGAAGCTTTTTGACAACCATATCGTAGGAATGGTCTATCATGTCAAAGACATCCGACTCTGACAAGGAACCATCGATCATGATTGAATTCCAGTGTTTTTTGTTCATATGAAATCCCGGTTGAACGCTCTCATGTTGCTCTCTAAGGTTTTCCGCAATGATCGGGTCACATTTTAGATTTAAGCGAACGACCTTCCCTGTTTCCTCAAAAATAAGCGCGAACATTTTATCAGCTACTTTGATGACCAATGGAGTGGGGCCAAACGGATGCTCTTGAGTCGCTCCTTTCTTTTTCAAACAGTATTCGATGATATTATTCTTCAAATCTCTCTCTCCTTCGCTGATCAACAATATGATCATCTCTGCCTTTAACCACGTTTCTTAATTATATCATTTTGTTCAGCTGAGCAGTTTCTGTATAATTTTTTTAGCTTTGAGATAACTCATATTTTTGGAGCAAACGACCGCAACATCTGAACATTTATGGGCATACTACATACGTTTAAATTTAAATATAAAGGAGCTTTCTTATGACAGGAATTTTAGGTGGCAACCCCAAGGATGAACCAATGCATTATGGAGAGATCTTTAGTGTATGGCAAGCTTCGATGGTAGCAAAGGGCGCCCTTTCGTGTTACCGAGCTTACTTATATCATGCCGGCGACAATGATCTCAAAAAAGTATTAAGCACATTAATTGATCAAGCTGAGCTTGAAATTAGTGAGTGTGATACGCTGCTGGCAGATAACGGGATTGCTTCAGTACCAGCGATGCCGAATAGACCCGAAGTTAAGCTTGAAGATATTCCTATAGGTGCACGATTCACAGATCCCGAGATTGCTGCTAAAATTGCTGCCGATACTGCTACAGGATTGGTAGCTTGTAGCCAGGTTATGGGTCTTTCTATCAGAGAAGATATTGGTGCATTATTTGCAAAATATCACCTAACTAAAGCAGCGATAGGCGTTAAAATCCTCAATTTGAGCAAGAAAAAAGGGTGGCTAATTCCTCCACCACTTCAGGTAAAAAGACCAGCGTCTGAATAAGCCTTAAATTTGTTTAGCTCCTTTCCGTTGCTGGTGCGGAGCTTCTATTTTAAAGTCATTTTCTCATTAGTTGATTGCACCCTGAAAAGGCCTTCGATAAATCGGAGGCCTTTTTGGTTGTCCCACAAATTGTTTCTTTTGAATAGGCTAAGCGATCAGTACTGCAGGCCCGCCTATAGAAATGGCTAAGCCTGAACCTAAGAAATGCAAAGGGAATGAGAGCTGTATAAATTTAAAAAGAGTAAAGTGACCTATTGGTCGCTTTACTCTTTAGTATCACTCAGAATACCCGCTTCTGATTCCGGTCATCAATAATAATCTGCACGGCTTCTTTAAACCGAATCGCATGGATAATCTCCCGCTCCCGCAGGAACTTGAGGCTATCCTGCAGATCCACATCATCTGTCATGTCAATCAGCCACTGATATGTAGCCCGGGCCTTTTCTTCCGCAGCAATGTCCTCATACAAATCTGCCAGTGGGTCACCCTTAGCTTGAATATAAGCCGTCGTAAACGGTACGCCTGAGGCATTATTGTAGAACAGGGCATGATCATGCGCGGCAAAATGAGGACCTAATCCAGCTTCCTCTAATTCGCATACCGACGCGTCCTTTGTCAGCTTGTAGATCATGGTAGCAATCATTTCGAGGTGGGCGAATTCTTCTGTAGAAATATCGTTCAAAACGCCAATAACTTTATCCGGTATCGTGTATCTTTGATTCATATAGCGCAGGGCTGCGGCCAGCTCGCCGTCTGCTCCTCCGTATTGCTCACTTAAATAACGCGCCATCCGGATATCACATTTGCCGACCCGTACCGGATATTGCAGCTTCTTCTCATATATCCACATTCGGGAACTTCCCCTCCTCTAGAAATTTAGTTCTTTACAGTACACACTTCTTATACCTGCCAAGGCCAAGGCGTCTGATTCCATTCCCACGGACATTTCGAATAAGCGCGGCCAAAATTCTGCAGCGGACCATATAATTCCTGAAATTGATTCGCTAGCTTGGTACGTTCCTGAGTCAGCTGATTAAATTGTTCAATACTTCTCAAATCATCAGGATGAGTATTTAGATATAAGTTCAACTCCACTAAGGCAAAGTCAAGTGTCTGCAGCTGCTCAAGCAATTCATAATAACGTTGATCGCAAGGATTTGCCTCCATAATCTATTTTCCTCCTCCTTTGCACTTGGATTCATACGGACTGTAAAATGCTGGCCATAACGTGCCATACCTTAGAGCCTCCTGCAAACTAAACTGAGGTAAATCTGGCGGCTGAAAATTAACAAATTGATTGGGTGGAACTACATAAGTCTTAAACGGCACCGGCGGGCAAGGATCAAATGGGCCCCTAAAGGGGGTGTACCTCCGTACCTGTGATTCCATCTTTTAGTACCTCCTTTGTTCCTGTTCCTTTTTTGAAGACTCTGAACATAGCTTCCTTAGCTAACTTATGACAGCAGAACACAATATAAAACGTTATTTACAAAAAAAGCTCCCAGGCTTGTACTTTTCGTGTAATTACACGACAAATAAGCTGCCTTCGGAAAAGTACCGAAAACAGCTTGTAACTTGGATCATATTGAGTATTAAGATCAAGACTTCACTTTTTCGGACGACTCTTCGTGGGTAATCTCAAGGATATCCAACATAAATACAAAGATGGGAATACCAAGAAGAAGTCCCCACACACCTATATAATGCTCAGAAAACAACAACACGATAAAGGTGTAGAACATCGGCAAATTCATTTTTGTAGACATCAACTTAGGATTCAAGAAATAGCCTTCGATAAAATGCAATACCGCAATAATCCCCAGCACATAAGTGACTGTTGTCAGACCACCGATGTTGTAGCCGATGATTAAGAGCGGAATGAGCGAAATCAAAAAACCAACCACCGGAATGAGACTGAGCAGAAAAATCAAGATCGAAAGGGCAAATAAATATGGGAAGTTAAGCAGCCACAAGCCAATTACAGTAAGACAGGTGTTGAACATGGCAATGAGAATTTGTGCTTCAATTACTTTCCCAAAGGAAACGATGAATTTTCGGCTGAAATACTCCAAATCTATATAAAACCAGGCAATCCGGCTCTCTCTCATCCTAGAAGTGAAACTGACGACCCGGTTCTTCTCCAGAATAAACACAAAACTTAGAATGGTCGATATAACAAATGTCGCACCCCAGTTGCTAACCTTCAGCACATAATCGATACCTCTTTTGATGTAGGACTGATAGTTAAGGTCCCTGAACATATCATACAAATACAATGTAATCTTGTTCTGCGGAAGATCTTCTGATTTGAGATTGGTAAGGAAGATGGTTAATTGCTTAATCTGTTCCAATACTTTAGGGAGATATTTAGCAAGGGCCAGTACAATCACTGCGATTAAAGCGAGGTATAAAATGACAATAATCACCTTACTGTTAACCTTCATAAATTTACCGATTTGTTTACTAAGCAATGTCTGAAAGCTGTTCATGACAAAAGCAATCAAAAACGTCAGCAACACCAGATTAAGCATCCCTCGAATACTGAACAGCAGCAACCCGATAAGTGCGAGAATAAAAAAACGCCTGGTGGTTATATTCGCGTAGAATCGCTTCAATACATTCATAGATCTTGCTCCATTCAATTGCGATTAATATTGCTGATCATCCATTGGCTATAAAAAGGAAAACCTTGCCCCCACAAAAAAGCCGATGGAAACAAAAAGGAGTGACCAGGTTAGGGCTCCTGCAGTCGTTATGAGTATATATTTTTTGAAAGACATCGCACTGATTCCTGAGATATAGCTTGATACATGCCTCAGACCGGGAATGAAATAGGCAATGAAAATCGCCCAGTTGCCGAACCGCAAAAACCATCTTTTCATACTGGCAAAACGCTTGGGTGTAAGTCCAACCCACTTGCCGAATTTTTCTACCACAGGTTGCCCTAGTCTTAAACCAATGGTATAGCTGATAAGCATTCCTGTGATAGATCCCATGAAACAAACCAATACAGAAAGTGAAAAGTCCAAAACCATAACGGATGATAAATAGCCTACAAACAGCATTAACACCTCATCTGGTACAGGAAGTCCGATAATCCCAAGTGCCATAAGGGCAAATATGGCTAAATATCCGTACTGCGAAATGATCTCAATAATCCAAGGCATGGGTGTATCACTTCCTGTTGAAGGATTTTTTAAGTGACGGAAATGGGATACGACTGACCATCATTACGGACAGTATTGCCATTAATACGATGACTAGTCCTGGTTTCATGCGTTCATCTAGTAAAGAAATCATCGACAGAATGACTCCAGCAGCAGTAATGGGCATCCCCACGAACCCTTTGGAAGGCGCCGACAGATTAAATCTGGCCAAACGAAGTGCACCACAGATCAAAAAGAAAACTGAAGCTGCAGGTCCAATCCAGTGAGCATCTTCTAACCTATACAATAAGATAAGGAAGGTTGGCGCTAAACCAAATGATATAATATCCGCCAATGAGTCCAATTGTTTACCGAATTCACTGGTACATTGCAGTATTCTTGCCAGTAATCCATCGAGTACATCGCATATTGCCGCAAACAATATCATTAATAAAGCCAGGCTGTATCGTTCTTGAACCGTGAAATACAAAGATAGTGATCCAAGCCCCAAGTTTCCAAGTGTGCACATTGAAGGCAACCAATTCAATTTCATACGGTTTCACCCCTTTCATTGTAGTATTTTTTGTAGATCCGTTTAACCTTCAAAGGTCACAGTAAAGCTCACGCCGTTCTCCGTATTTTTCACTGTATAAAGACAAGCGTGCATATCTAGTATTCGCTTTGCAATGGAAAGCCCCAGACCTGTACCACCCGTCATTCGACTGCGAGACGGCTCAGACCGATAGAACCGTTCCCAAATTTGCTCCAGCTGATCTTCGGGGATAGATTCTCCTATATTTTGAACAGTGAATACAATAGTCTGGGCATGACTCTCAATATTGACAGTGATAGAACTTCTTTCTTCCGCATGTCTGATAGCATTGGTCATAAAATTCAGCACAACTTGTTCGATCCAGTTCATATCAGCATATATTGGTAATTCGTTCGCAGGAATAATGATGACCTCCAAATGTTTTTCACTCAGCAAGTGAACCAGCTTGTCCGTCACCTTTTCCGTCAGTTCACTTAACATGAAGGAAGTTTTCCGAAGTTTAATCGTGCCCGACTCCAACCGAGCTAGATCTAGCATGTTTTTAACAAGAAACTCCATTTTATCTGCTTCCTCAATAATCACCTTAATGTAGTGATCCTGCTTTCCGGCGCTAACACCGTCTTCTAATCCCTCCGCAAAACCTTTGATAATACTGAGCGGTGTCTTCAATTCATGGGAGGCATTGGCAAAAAAGTCCTGCTGCATGATCTCCATTCTTTTTTTCTGCTCCATATCCTCAACCAGCTGCTGGTTGGCCTCTCTTAACTCTCGTAAAGCAGAATCCAGACTTAGTGATAAAGTAAACATGCTATTAGAAAGACTGCCTAGCTCATCCTTCTGCCGAATCGATGTATCCCCTGTAAAGTCCAGAGAAACCATCCGTTTGGCTATGTTGTTTAACTTAATTAGCGGACGCGTGACCATTTTCGAAAAAAAGAGAGAAAGAACCAAAATCAGAACAATACCGCCTATTCCCAGATATAAAAAGAACCAACGCAACGCCTCGTTCGAATCCTTGACTTCCTGTAATGAGGTAACTGTGAATAGTAGTTCAATTTCTCCGTTACTTTGCTTAAGGGGCATGATAATCACAGAATTACGACTCCCACTCCAGGGAGCAATCCAGTCTTGCTTCTGCAATTTCAAATTTTTGAAGTCGTCTATCTGCGCCGGCGTCAAAGGAAACCATTCCTCTAGTGCCTCAAACAGTATGCCTTGGCGTGGATTCCATATTTTCATATCAGGCAGTACAATTTCTGCAACTGTACCAGATGCATGAATCATCCCGGTTTCTTCCGTCTCCCCTATTGTCCCGCTCCCTTTTTTTGTAATACTTATAGGGTAGAGTATAACGGGTGAAGAACTGTCTTCATCCAGAAGTTCACCTTCAACGCTCAACTGATCATCTACTTTTATGTTTGCTGCTCTAAGCGCATCCCCGTACTGATTCATGAATAGGGATAAAGAAACAACCATACTCTTTCCATCATCATCAATTAACTTTATATGAAATGGATCTTCCGAATTCATTTTTCCATCCAGCTTCAAAATAACCATTTGTGTTTTATTCCGCAGCATAAACCGAACGAGCTCCTGGGAGGTTCGAGTGCTTCCCCACGGCTCGCTTATATATCTTGCAGCAAAGCTCTTAAGATGTTTCTCCACGCGGTTCTCTTTTTGTTTTTGGTAGAAATTATCAAACAATAGCGTTTGGCTTAGAATGACCATCCCATAAAAGCAGAGGAAAAAGATAACAGTCATTACAAACAGTTTAAAAGTAATTCCGCGTCTTCTCATGCCTCTTCCTCAAACATGTACCCTGTACCAATCACCGTACGAATAAACCGAGATTCATACCCCAATTTACTTCTAAGCTTTTTAATATGACTGTCCACAACTCTGGAGTCTCCTTCAAATTCAATTCCCCAAATCCGACTAAGGATCGTATCCCTTGAAATGACAATCCCTTTATTTCGTATTAAAAGCCATAAAAGATCGTATTCCTTAGGGCTAAGCTCCACTTCCGCATCTTCTACCTCTAACCGATGAGCTAAGGTGTTAAACATCGCAGAACCAAATTTTATTATGCTGGATTCAGGCTGATGGGTGCCTTCAACACGCTTCATAAGTGCATTTGCCCGGGCTACCAGCACCTTTGGACTAAATGGCTTTGTAACATAATCATCCGCACCTAATTCAAATCCATAGATCTTGTCTTCATCTGTGGACTTGGCAGTTAACAATATGATTGGTATCGCTGATTTCTCACGAACTTCTCGGCACACTTCAAAGCCATTCATGGCAGGCATCATGATATCCAAAATCAGCAGATCCGGCAGCAGTGAGTCAAACCAAATCAATGCATCTTTTCCATTATCCGCTTCGAGCACTTCCCAATCATTCTGTATGAAATAATCAGACACCAGTTCACGAATACGAATTTCATCCTCAACGAGAAGAAGCTTCTTTTTCAATCTAGACCCCGCTTTCAAATCATTTATAAACATTAGCATAGTCGAACGCTATGTCCTTTATGTGTCCACAAAAAACTCCCCCTGTCATGAGCCATGCAGCTCTAGCAGGAGGAGTTCATTTTATCCCTGATCACCCGGAACAATACGTACTATTTTCAATAGGTTAATCTTTATCCTCGTCTTGTTCTGAAGAGGTTTCTTCATCCTCCACACGCGGTTCGTGATGAATATTAATTCTAGTAATCCGTAGTCTTGTCGATTCCTCTACTTCAAAAACAACATCTTCAACTTTAACTCGTTTACCCTTACTTGGATTACCTTCCAGCTCCTTAAACAACCAGCCACCTATGGAATCCACTTCATCATCTTCGATCACTACACCTGTAAGATCGTTGACATCTTCAATCAACATCCGGCCCTCAACGGAAATATACTCTCCATTACGCTCCACACTTGGACGCTCATCTTCGAACTCGTCATGAAGATCGCCTACGATTTCTTCCAGAATTTCTTCTGCTGTCAGTAGCCCGGCTGTACCGCCGTATTCATCAACAACTAGCGTTAGCTGAGCTTTATTCTTCTGCATAAATCGCAGTGTGTGGCTAATCTCCATCGATTCCGGTACGTTAAGGATCGGTCGAACCAAAGTCGTAAGATCATTCTGCTGCTCAGGTGGAGCAAACAACAGGTCGGTAATATGAATAAAACCGATAATACGGTCCTTATCTTCAAAGGCAACCGGATAACGTGAATGTCTCGTTTCGGTAATGATCTTCATGTTTTCTTCGAGCGAAAGATTACTGTACAGCACATCCATGTCCGTACGCGGCATCATAACTTCACGTGCGAGCAGATCAGAGAATTCAAAGATATTATCCATCAGCTTCATCTCATCTTTATCAATGACACCACTCTTAGCACTCTGATTCATCAGGATACGAATTTCCTCTTCTGAGTGGGCGGCTTCTCCCTCATTCGCAGGCTCAACACCCACTAAGCGAAGCAATGCGTTCGCCGATGCATTCAGTACCCAGATAAAAGGCATGAACAGATTATAGAAGAACATCAGAGGTGCCGAGAGCAATAGCGCAGACCCTTCTGTTCTTTGAATTGCAAGGGATTTCGGTGCAAGCTCCCCAAGTACAATATGTAAAAATGTAATAATTGAAAATCCAATAACAACAGAAACGGTAGAAATCAGAGTACCATCGGTAATTCCCATCTTATACATTAACGGTTCGACGAGCAGCTCAGAAATGGCCGGCTCACCGACCCAACCTAACCCCAGTGAGGCAAGTGTTATCCCGAATTGGGTGGCAGATAAGTACGAATCCAGTTTCTTATTGACCTTGAGTGCATATCCAGCCATTTTATTACCTTCACTGACAAGTTGGGTCAGACGAGACTGTCTGACCTTAACTAATGAGAACTCCGCTGCTACAAAAATACCGTTCAATAATACGAGCACCAGAACAAGCAAAAGATTAAGCATTAATCTCCCAACTTCAAATTCCGTATGCACCACGTTAACAACGCCTCATTTCTACAGATTGATCGCTTTTCTAGTTTTGAAGTCCACTTCCGGATAATACATATCCGCTACTAACAGGTTAGGTCCGCAACAACCAGCTGCATCACAGTAACAGTTTACCTTCTGGTTCAGCGGATGCTTCGTCTGCCAATCGATAAATATATCATCCAATTTTTGGTTATCTATGTTGCCAAAGGCTGCGATATCCGCGAAATCTGTAACAAAAACATCTCCAGTAAACATATTTACGTTCACACGATTCCGACCATCCGGATCATTACGAAGCGTAACATTCTTCTCTGCACGCATTCTACTTAGCAACTTCTGATCTTCTTCCAGGAAGCTACATGCAAAAAACGGAAGCGTGCCGAACAGCATCCATACCTCTGGATCACGCTGGTCCAGTAACGAATGGATCGCAGTCCGCATTTCATTTAAGGACAACACTGGCAGTGCGGAAGCAAAGCTTGAATTGTACATCGGATGAACCTCATGTCGTTTTGCTCCCATGTCAAGAATCAGCTTATGAATTTCAGGCAGCTTAGTGTGGGTACGGTAATTAATCATAGTTTCCGCAGAAATTAACATACCATCCTCACTTAACTGACGAGAGTTCTCAATCATTGTATTATATAACCGGTAAGCGGCTTCCTTGGCAACCGCATGACCACTGTTCGCAAAACCGACTTCATGAAAATCATCACCGTTCACATAATTAAATGAAATATGCATAACGTCCAGATAAGGAAGCAGCTTCTCATATCGGGAATATGGCATTGTCAGATTAGAATTAATTTGTGATCTGATTCCCCGCTCCTTGGCGTACTTCAACAATGGCACAATGATATTATCTACTGTTCCGGCGCGGAACATAGGCTCTCCGCCTGTAATACTAATGGTCTCCAGATGTTCAACTTCCTCTAAACGGTCTAGCATATTCTTAAGGGGTAGCATATCCCCTTCTCTAGAGGTTAGACTATCACCTACAGCACAGTGCTCGCATCGCATATTGCATAAATTGGTTACAGTGAATTCCACACTCGTTAGCACATGGCGGCCATGCTTACGTAGAGAAGTGATTGGATCCCATGGATCGTAACTTGGCGACAGCTCCCTCGGTGAAGATATTAATGGTCTTAAAACATTCATTTGTACTAGCTCCTTTAAATCTTATTCCTATTATTAACCCAAAATCATGAAGAAAGAACGATGACTTACCCTATATCATACCACGTTAGTCAAAAAAACTGCACTTTGGATGTCTTTCTGGCCGTCTTTACTTACCTTACATTTCAAAAAAATAAAAGCAGCGAGACGAAAAATAGGCTTCCGACATCTCTTCGGACAAGCCTAATCTTCTCTCCACGCTGCTATAAATAATCAATTTTGCGTTTCCAAAGAACCGCCTTGTTCTGCGACGTCAATAATAACAACGGAGAGGGCTTTACTAAGATCTCGTTCAAATGGTACGACTTTCTCTCCTTCAGCACCCGTAAGCACACGTATGGTGGGCCTGTGAGGCGTACTTGGATCTATTTTGACCACAACCCCGCTCTCACCCGTACTAAGCTTCACCGTAAGTCCCAGCGGATAGATAGCTACGCGATCTCTAAACAGCTCTAAATGCTTCTGCTCATACAAAGTACCGGAACCAACATAGAGGGCCTCAACGGCTTGATGTGGCAGCATAGCCTTTTTGTAGACTCTATTGGAGGTCATGGCATCGTAGGAGTCCGCTATACCCAGCCACTTGGCATATTCATGGATTTGGGGTCCTGTTAATCCCCGAGGATATCCGGAACCGTCGATGCGTTCATGATGCTGCAAGGCACAATGTGCTGCGAGCAGCGGGATATTCGGTTCCTCCTTTAGAATCTGAAACCCGATCTCGGTATGAGCCTGCATGTGGCGGAATTCTTCATCACTGAGCCTGCCGGGTTTCTGTACGATTTTTATCGGAATTTGTGTCTTCCCAATATCATGCAGCAGCGCGCCAAGCCCAATCACTCGAAGTTCCTCTTTGCTATACCCGTGAGCTATACCAAGCACTAAAGTGTACAAGCAGACATTCAGGGAATGGACATATAAATAGTTATCAGCAGTGTGCATATCCATCAGCATGATCATCGGATCTTCTTGCAAAGACATATCATCTAAAATATTATCCATGATCTTAGAAAATTTTTTGTCCAGATGATACAGACCCTTGGTAATTCCTGAAGCCCCAGACATATGCTGAAATTGATTACGAATCACCTTTAGGGCCTGATTGCGCGTCTCATCCTGTAGAATACTAGTAATCACAATATCGTCTGTGACAGAATCCTCTATGTAGATATAGCCGATGTCAATCCTTGCAAGACGCTTGATCAATGCATCCGTAAGCTCCACCCCATCCGCGAGTAGAGTTAGACCTTCATCATTATATATTTTTTTACCTAATTTCATGCCTGCTTGAAGCTGATTCACGGATACTAAACGCACTAAACTCACTCCTGCCTTTAACGGTAAAATACTATTCTGTATTGAAATCCTTGGGCAACACGCTTTGTCTATACCGTTTTGATGGACATTCAGACAGGTGTACCTTTAAGAAAATCAGATGTGTCTAGGTATATGCCAATGGACATTAACGCATAATAAACAACCAGAATACAGCAGCAAGTATGAATCGATAGATCGCGAAATGCGTTAATCTAATTTTCTGAATCAATTTCATAAACAAAATGACTACTATATACGCCACTACAAAAGAAATCAAAAATCCAATTACAAAATAACCAATCGACTCACTTGTGAAATCTTTATACGAATCCAGCAGTTCATATCCGGAAGCCGCACACATGATAGGAATCGCTATGAGGAAGGAAAAATCCGCAGAGGCCTTATAGCTGACCCCGCTTAACATCCCTCCAGAAATCGTAGACCCGGAGCGGGAGAAGCCAGGCCAGAGGACCGAAATAATCTGATACAATCCAATCGCCAGCGCCTGTCCGTAAGACAAATCATCCAGTTCGTGAGCAGTAATCCGTATTTTGCGTCTGTTCACCCATTCTGCTACAATCATTAGAATCCCTCCGGCCACAAGCGCCCAGAGCACAGTGGAAGCACCAAAGAGACTTTTGATAAAATCACGGGCAAAAAATGCCACAGCAAGCGCTGGGGCAATCCCAAGAATCACATGAATTAAATTCAGACGGGATGCCGGCATAACGCCTCCTCTGCCCGAACTACTACGTCCTATCCCTAGCAAATTAAGCACACGCTTGCGGTAAACAAGTGCAATCGCCAAAATCGCCCCTAGTTGAATTACAATTTCATAAGTCTTCATAATCGAATCTTGCTCAGCGAAACCCAATAGCTTCGTAGTCAAGATCATGTGCCCGGTCGAAGATACAGGAATAAATTCAGTGATCCCTTCGACAATTGCTAGAATAATAGCGGTAATCGTGTCCATAACTGTCCTCCTATTTTTGGAAATCTAGCACTGTTAGATCGAGCCTATAAGTGTAGATTATGAGCTGTTGGCCTTATTCAGACTTAGCCTCCCAGCGAGTAAGCAAGCATTCATCGAGGCTGTTTGGACGCTGTAACTCCATCCGCAAGAGATCGCGCAAAAAATGTGGTAATAGAAACAAAGCATCCTTCCCATTCGCGATCGTCTCATAGCCAGCCCTGAAAGTAAACATGTCCAGCGTACCAACATTATACTCTCTTTCATCCTCCAGTGGGTTTCCTTCGACAAAAACTGCAACACTCTTATCATACGGTATCTTTAGTGGGTCGTACAAGATTTTTAATCCATCTACTGCCAAACTGCCCAGATGAATCCCGCGGAAACCGTACCCGTAGATGACCTTATTATAAAATTCCTCTGTAAGGCTCTGTTCCAAAGCTGTGCGAATATCTTTACCCTTTAGCTTAATTATGCAAGTATTGATGGGAGAAGGACAAAGTGCGTGTAGCATCCCTGTCGTAACCTCGCCTTCCGGCAATGGTCCTAGCAGTTGACCCGTGTTAACTAATGACAAACTAGTTCCTGTAAATCTACGTACTGCTTGTGCCAGAAGATTGCCAAAAGGAGACTCTCCCTGCAAATCCAAAGGAAGCTCACGATCTGTAATCGCTACTACTGTCTGAAGAGATTCACGACCATGCTCCAAATGAATTGCGACGGCAGGACCTACAATCCCTTCCTTAAGTAAGGGGTCAATTGAAATACAACCACCTGTAACCAGGTAGAATTCAGCTTGTTCATCTCTCCGCTCAAATTGCAACTTCCCGAGATAACGCCCGAATTTCCCCGCTCCGCATACCGCTGTTCCGTTAATCATGAGCGGCTCTTCCAGCAAATGATGCGTATGTCCACCAAGAATGGCATGTACGCCCTCTAACCGTTCTGCCAGAATTTTATCCGTAGGAAGTCCGAGATGAGATAGAACGATTAAAATATCCACTTGTGGCGCTAAAAGTTGGCATTGTTCCCGGAGCGCAGTCTCAGGATCTAAAGCATCCCAGCCCAAAAGGGAATAGAACGAAGTAAATGCCGCTGTTGCTCCGGTCACTCCAATTCTAATTCCATCCTTCTCCAAGATCGCATGACACTTCATCCAGCTTGGTGGCTTTCCTGTCGAAGACTCTACAAAATTACAACAAACTACCGGACACTGTAACCCGGCAAAAATAGATGACAACATTTCCTGTGAGAACGTAAGTCCCTCATTATTGCCAATGGTTACAGCATCATATCCTGTTAAGTTTAATACGTCGATGTTAGCCTGACCCATAGTGCCTTCTGTTTCAACAGCTGCACGATCCATATGATCACCAATATCCAGCAGCAGTACAGGCTCTTCTCCCGCTGCAGCCCTTTGTGCGAATATTTCCGCTGCCATCGGACTTACCATTTCAAAATGGCTATGTATATCATTGGTATGAAGTATGGTCAGTCTTTGCGGCACATGCCCCATAAGCAACATTCCTCCTACCCTTGAGCTGCTCTTTAATGAAGCAGTCGGTGCGTGATCTTATAGAGCCTAGCATAACATTTTCAGACACATTATGGTATATTGAAGACATCAGATCATACATCAGAGGAGAATAAAAATGCATATTACTATCCGACTATTCGCGGGTCTGGCTGAGACAATCGGCTCTTCTTCTCTGTCCTTCCAAGCGACTGAGATTCCCTTAACAGCTGGCAAGCTGAAGGAGCTTCTATCTGCCTCTTATCCGAACGCAGCATCCCAAATTGGGGCTTCTTTAATTGCCATTGACCAAGAATATGCTCCTGATGATTCTATCATCACAGCGTCTTCCGAAGTCGCACTTATTCCTCCAGTTTCCGGGGGGGAGAATGGCACTATATATGAAACTTCTACTAATGGTCTCTACAGTATATCGGACCAGCCTTTAAATGCAGAGAAGCTTCTAAATGCTGTTCTTGACGTCGATCACGGAGCATCCTTAGTATTTATCGGCACTACACGTGAAATGACCGGTGAACAACGTACAACCGCACTTCATTATGAAGCCTATATTCCTATGGCCTTAAGTAAACTAGAGGAGATTGGTAAAGAGGTCAAGAACCGCTGGAGCGCAAACTGCGCCATATCTCACCGCATTGGGCATGTAGGTTTAAAGGAAGCAAGTGTTATCATTGCCATCTCCACACCCCATCGCGATACCTGTTACGAAGCCAGCCGCTTTGCCATTGAACAATTGAAACAGACGGTTCCCGTTTGGAAAAAAGACATTAATGAATCGGGCCAACATTGGGTGAACTCTGATCAAAAAGCTTTCGATATAACCTCCAAATAATCTTTTCTCCTTTTTGATTGAAAAATCTGAACTTTGTTGATATTCTGGATAAAATCGGATAAAAGGTGGCATAGGCATTGAGAGTACACGTCTCGGATCTAAAACCTGGTAATCACCTTAACGCGGACGCGTATAGTTCTAGGGGTTTACATGTATTACCAAAAGGATCGCTGCTCCAAATAAATGATATTGCCAAGCTGATGCAGCTCGGAGTTGATTATGTTGATATCGAGACGTTAGAGGAAGAGGTATCACCCCTCAGCAGACCTTCAATTATTCAAACGGTGACCACTAGTTTTGATACCATGATTGACGGCTTCGAGTCTCTTTATATGGAAGCGTTATTAAAAGGAAGCTTCAACCAATCCGTGGTAAACGACATTCTTCAGCCTTCGCTTCAAACTTTGGACAAGCATAAAGATGTAGTGTCCCTCCTGCTTTTGCTAGATCGGGAAGATAACTATACCTACAATCACTCCCTTCAGGTAGGCATGCTCTCTTATTATATTGCGATATGGCTTGGTTATTCCAAACAAGAATGCTATGAAATTGGTCGTGCAGGATATTTGATTGATATTGGAAAATGTCGGATTTCACCCTCTCTCTTGAATAAACCAGGCAAGCTAACGCCAGATGAGTTCGAGGAAATCAAACTACATACAAAGTACGGCTACGAAATTATACGGAATTCCATGGACGATTCTTACACAGCTTTGGCTGCTCTCCAACATCATGAACGTGAGGACGGCTCTGGCTATCCGAGCGGTCTAACCAAAGCCGATATTCATCCTTATGCACAAATCGCAGCTGTAGCTGACATCTATAGTGCGATGACTTCTAAACGAGTCTATCAGTCGAAGCAAGAGCTTATTTCCGTCCTGCGTGAAATAAACAATCTAAGCTTCGGTAAACTGAATGCTAGAACGGTTCAAGCGTTTATCCAGCATTTAATGCCCAATTTCATCGGCAAGCGTGTGTTGCTGGACACAGGTGATATTGGCGTGATTATTATGAACAATATGGTCGATATTTTCCGTCCACTGGTAAAGATTGACGGAATGTTCGTGGATCTTTCCCGCGAACGGAACGTTGCCATTGTAGAAATTTATATGGACTAAGGCGTTTCGATTCCTGATCCCCCCTTTTCTTTCGGGGGGATCTTTTCTGTCATCATATTTGATGATTGGAGTACAAATTTTTTGGCGAGACTAATATATGGCTTAACTATTTCCAGGAGGTAAAATGTATGCTTCCAGTCCATGAACGTCTTGCCGAGCTATTCACTCTAAGTCGTCTACGTCAGCTTACAGCCTCCGAAGAAACGGAACAACAGCAATGCCTTCAGGTGAATGCTACTTACTGCTTCGAGATGGCTCGGCTACAAAATGAAATACTGTTAGCGGAACAAACAACGGATACACAGTGGCATCAGGATATTTGTGCCCAAATGTTTGAGTTACGTGTAACGGGTAGATTGCCTAAACGCCCGAAATAATTGGATGTACGATATAAAACAGCCCACTCCTCAGTTGCTTTGGCAAGGGGAATGGGCTGTTGTTCTTTGCTATAGAAAGCGGAACTGCGCTTCTATTAAACCGTTATACACACCATCACGTGATGTCAGTTCCCGGTGGGTTCCTTCTTCTTTAATCTCACCATGGTCCAGAACGACAATTTTATCCGCATGGCGAATGGTAGATAGTCTATGAGCGACGATAAAGGAGGTCCGGCCCTGAAGTAAGATTTTGAGTGCCTCTTGAATCTTCAGCTCCGTTTCTGTATCAATACTTGCCGTAGCTTCATCAAGGATCAGAATCCGTGGATTCGCCAATAGTGCACGGGCAAAGGAGAGCAGCTGACGCTGTCCCATGGACAAGGCACTACCACGCTCTTCTACCTCTGTCTCATACCCGCCAGGAAGCTTCATAATAAAGTCATGGGCGTCTACGGCTTTCGCAGCATTTTCCACTTCTTCATCGGTAGCATCCAGTCGGCCAAATCGGATATTATCGCGAATCGTTCCTGAGAAGATGAAGGTGTCCTGCAGCACGATTCCGATCTGCCTTCTCAGACTATCTAGTGTAACTTCACGGATATCTTCACCGTCAATCGTAATTCTTCCGCTCTTAATATCATAGAACCGGCCAATCAGATTAATAATTGTACTTTTCCCTGAGCCAGTATGACCCACCAGCGCGATCGATTGCCCAGCTTTTACATCCAGATCGATGCCTTTTAAAGCCGCCCGACCTTTTTCATATTCAAAAACAACTTTATTAAAGGTAATATCTCCACGAATCATCCCTAGTGGTTTAGCCCCTGGATTATCTTGAACCGAAGGCTGCTCATCCAAATATTCAAAGATCCGTTCTGAGGAAGCCATCGCTACCAGGAGCTGGTTATACATCTGCCCCAGACGGTTGATCGGGTCCCAGAAGTTGCTGACATAAGAACTGAACGCTACCAGCAAACCGACAGTAAGCTCGCCAGATTGGATGAGATACGCTCCTAGCCAAAAGAGGATCATCGTTCCAAAACCACCAGTGATCTCGATCATCGGCCCGAAAGCTTGGTTCATCGCAGATGCTTTATTCCAGGACTTTTTGCTGTCTGTATTCATAAAATCGAAATAATTCATGTTTTCACGTTCTTGTGTATAGGCCTGTGTGACTCTGATCCCCTGAATCGATTCGTTTAAGTGAGAATTAATTCTAGAGTTCTTCATCCGCACATCCTGCCAAGCGATCCGAATCTTCTGACGCAGCTTAGTAGAAATAAAGAACATGATCGGAACCGTAACCATTACTGCAAGACCAAGTTTCCAGTTGATCAATAACAGAATAATGGTAATCCCCAAAAGCTGTACACAGTCAATCATCAGATTGACTACCCCGTTCGTGAACAAATCCTGCAGTGAGTTGATATCATTCGTTACACGTACTAATACCGAGCCTGCCGGGCGTTTATCGAAGAAGTTAAAAGAGAGCTTCTGAATATGCTTGAACAAGTCAGAACGCAAGTCATAAATGACTCTTTGTCCAATGATGTTCGTGTACTTAATCCGGTACACACCTGCAATCCATTGAATGAGATATAAGACAATGACACCTGCCGTAAGCGAATAAAGAAGTGTTAAGCTTGGATTCCCAACCTTAGGCGCTATAGCACGGTCGATAGCTAAACTTGTCAAGAAAGGAACGGTCAGCTTCGTAATGGTTCCCAGAATCATCATGATAGATACCAGTGGAAGCATCTGTTTGGCGTAAGGCTTCATATAGCTGAATAATCTGGTGAACTGCTTCCAGTCAAACGCTTTGTCGATAACATCATCGTCTTTGTACACGAAACGTTCATCAAGTGTCTTCTGCTCGGCTGCTTTACGCTTTGCTACCGTAGCGGTGTTCTGTTTGGCTTCAAGTTTCATATGCCTCACTCCTCCCCTCTTCCGGTAGCTCTGGCCAGATAGTCAGCATATTGTATCCGGTATACATCTTGGTATGGGCCCGGAACCTCAATTAGCTCCTGATGAGTACCACGCTGCTGAACATGACCTTCGTTCATGACAATGATCTGATCCGCATGTCGCAAGGAGGATATCCGATGGGCAATTATAAGTGTTGTACGCCCATTCATGACCTCCTGGAATCCTGCTTGAATCTCATGTTCCGTTTCCATATCGACCGCACTAGTCGCATCGTCGAGGATGAGAATACGCGGATTCTTAAGCAGGGCTCTTGCGATCGCAATCCGCTGCTTTTGTCCGCCAGAGAGCCCCATCCCGCGTTCACCCACTACAGTGTCATAGCCGTCTGCCATCTCCATGATGAAATCATGCGCCTTTGCCAGCTGTGCAGCACGGATAATCTCCTCCATGCTTACATTTTTCAAGCCATATGAGATATTGTTGCGGATGGATGAGGAGAACAGGAATGTTTCCTGGAATACGGTGGCAATCTGTGACCGCAGACTGCGCACACTATATTCTCTAATATCAATGCCATCCAGCGTAATACTCCCTTCATTTACATCATAAGCACGCATCATCAGTTGAGTAATAGTGGATTTACCTGAACCTGTGCCTCCAAGAAATCCGATAATTTCACCTGATTTGGCTTCAAAATGGATGTCAGTAACAGCAGGCATTTTGTTCCCGTACGCAAAGGTGACATGATTAAAGGCAACGTCCCCTTTAACCTCGGAAGGCACCAGTTCACGGGCATCCTCTATATCCTTCACATCAATTTTTTGATTAAGTACTTCAAGTACACGTTCTCCCGAAGCTTTGGACTGTGTATAGTTATTAATATGAAAGCCTAGCCCCCATACCGGTCCAATGATGTACCAAATCAAACTGAAGAAGGCGACCAATTCCCCTAGTGACATTTTCCCGTTAATGACAAGTGTACCACCCACGCCTAACAGGATAGCTATACTCACCGATGCTAAAAGCTCCATGACAGGAAAGAACTTACTCCAGAGCTCTGCGGCAAAAATCTGATTATTCTTATAACGTTCATTACGGTGTGAGAATTTCTCAACTTCGTGAGCCTCTCTAGCAAACGATTTGACAGTTCGCACACCCGTGATATTCTCCTGTACAGCCGTTGTCAGAGAACTCAGCGCAAGGCGCATCTCTTGGAAGGCCGGATGAATCTTGGACTCAAATCTTAAAGCTACTGCTGCCAGAAATGGCATAGTAATCAAAGTAACCAATGTTAGCTGCCAATTAATGGTGAACATCATAATAGAACCAAAGAACACCATAAAAAACACATTTAGCAACTGAGCAAAACCAAAACCGATAAAGTTCCGAATCGCTTCCAAATCCCCGGTCAGCCGGGACATCAGATCTCCTGTTTTCGCGGTATCATAATAACGGAAAGATAGAAATTGCAATTTCTCATAACAAGCGTTACGTAGCCGATATGCTAGAAAATTACCTAACCGCCCTCCGTAAAAACCATGTGCAAATTGCAGGCATGCTTTTACGATTACTACAGCTAACACACTGAGAGCCAACACAGGCACCTCTTTAAACTTGAGTGGAACAATTACTTCATCGATCAGCTTCCTTAACAAATTTGGGGTAATTAGCCCCACTGCAGTTGCGGCGGCCAAGCATACAATCGAAAGAATTAAATAATGCAGCTTCTCTCGGTAATAGCCTCGCAGTTGCCTGAGAACATCCATATCTCTCCTCCTTAAAGCTTTACGAAGTAAAGCTGACCTTCGTAAGCATAGACTTAGCTTTACTTCGTAAAGCTATTTTTTAGCGCTTTCAATTTAGTGACTTTAAGCAGTGTATCATCCCTAATTTAAAGCGGCAAAGGGTAGAATTGAGCGTTTATCCTGTTATTTCGGAAAAAAGACCCATATATAGGTGATAAACGACCATCATTGTCTTAAAATACTCGAGTTTCCTCCTTAATGCTGTTGAATTAAGAAACATCATAATCCTTAATGTGACCGCCTCCTCCAAAAAAAACTTTTATCATGCTTTTTTGCATAAAATTTGGATTTTAGGCCTCTCAAATGAAAACCTCACTTCAATTTCCAATAAAAAAATACGTATTCGAGTGACTTGAGCATAAAAGCATCAAGATCACTGCGAATACGTATTTTGTATTACTTATTAGAGTGAAGCCGGAACCTTGATAAATCAAGGTTAACCGATACTTCCCTCCATTTCGAATTTGATCAAACGGTTCATTTCGACTGCATATTCCATCGGCAGTTCTTTGGTGAATGGTTCGATGAAGCCCATAACGATCATTTGAGTTGCCTCAGCTTCTGTTAGGCCGCGGCTCATTAGATAGAACAGCTGCTCCTCAGAAACTTTGGATACCGTTGCTTCGTGCTCAAGAACGATGTTATCGTTCATGATTTCATTGTAAGGAATCGTATCCGAAGTGGATTCGTTATCCAAAATGAGTGTATCACATTTGATGTTCGATTTCGCACCTTCTGCCTGACGGCCGAAGGAAGCAAGACCACGATAAGTCACTTTACCGCCGTGCTTACTAATTGATTTCGATACAATGGTGGAAGTTGTGTCTGGAGCCAAATGGATCATCTTGGCGCCTGCATCCTGATGCTGGCCTTTACCCGCTACCGCGATGGACAGCACTGAACCTTTAGCTCCACGGCCTTTAAGAACAACCGCAGGGTATTTCATAGTCAGCTTGGAACCGATGTTGCCATCGACCCATTCCATCGTAGCATTCTCTTCTGCAACCGCACGTTTTGTAACGAGGTTGTAGATGTTTGGAGCCCAGTTCTGAATCGTAGTATAACGAACGCGTGAGTTCTTCATACACAAGATTTCAACAACCGCACTATGCAGAGAATTCGTGCTATAGATTGGCGCTGTACAACCTTCTACATAATGCACGAAGCTGTCTTCGTCAGCGAGGATCAAGGTACGCTCAAATTGTCCCATGTTCTCGGAGTTAATACGGAAGTAAGCCTGCAAAGGAACTTCACATTTCACACCCTTAGGAACGTAGATGAAGCTTCCGCCTGACCAAACTGCACTGTTAAGTGCTGCAAATTTATTATCGGTTGGAGGGATGATCGTCCCGAAGAACTTCTTAAGAAGTTCTGGATGTTCACGCAGTGCAGTATCGGTATCTGTAAAAATAACCCCTTGATCTTCAAGGCTCTTCTGCATGCTGTGGTATACAACCTCAGATTCATATTGTGCCGAGACGCCGGCGAGGAACTTCTGTTCCGCTTCAGGAATACCCAGCTTATCAAAGGTTTCCTTGATTTCGGAAGGAACTTCTTCCCAAGTCTTCCCTTGTTTCTCGGAAGGTCTTACATAATATTGAATATCCTCAAAATCTAAATCGTCCATATTGCCGCCCCATGTAGGCATTGGCATTTTACGGAACTGTTCAAGGGATTTTAAGCGGAAATCAAGCATCCACTGTGGTTCATTTTTGATTGCTGAAATTTCTTTAACAATTTCGGCCGTCAAACCTTTACCAGACTGGAATATCGACTTATGCTCATCACGGAACCCGTACTGGTATTCTTCCATATCAGGCGCTTTCTTAGCCATGGTGTCAGCCTCCTTGTTCTACTATTATTTATGTTGCTCTTCTTCGTCAATTCCTTTACGAAGTGCGTTCCAAGCCAGTGTTGCGCATTTGATCCGCGCAGGAAATTTATTCACACCCGATAGGGCTTCGATATCTTCATACTCTCCAAAATCCACATCTTCACCCTTCATCAATAAGGAGAAGTTATCAGCTAGTTCAAGCGCACGTTCAACCGTTTGTCCTTTGATCGCCTCAGTCATCATCGAAGCCGATGACATACTGATCGAACAACCTTCACCGTTATAACGGGCATCTTTTACGATTCCATCTTCTACCTTAAGCTGAAGTGTAATACGGTCACCACAAGTTGGGTTATTCAGTTCAATTTTCAGAGCATCATCTTCAAATGAACCACGATTCCGAGGACTTTTATAATGATCCATAATTACGCGTCTGTACAAGTCATCCAAGTTCATAGCCGAAGTACTCCTTTGTCTTGATTAAAGCGTCCACCAGTCGATCTACATCCTGCTCGGTGTTATACAGGTAAAAGCTCGCACGTGCTGTTGAACTGGCTTCCAGCCAGCGCATCAGCGGCTGACAGCAGTGATGACCAGCACGGATGGCAATACCCTCCGCATCTAGTACTGTAGCGACATCATGCGGGTGAACGTCACCCAGATTAAAGGTGACAACGCCAACCTCACGATTGCGAGGACCATAAATAGTTAAACCATCTATTTCAGATAGACGTTGCTCTGCGTAAGCTGCAAGCTGCTTCTCATGGCTGTGAATCGCATCCATGCCGATTTCTTGCAAGAAATCTACTGCCGCACCTAATCCAACAGCACCCGCAATGATCGGTGTGCCTCCCTCGAACTTCCAAGGGAGTTCCTTCCATGTCGATTCGTAGAGACCGACATCATCAATCATTTCGCCACCGAACTCGACAGGCTCCATAGCTTCCAAAAGTGCTCTTTTGCCGTACAAAGCTCCAATTCCAGTCGGTGCTAGCATTTTATGTCCGGAAAGTGCATAGAAATCACAATCCAGATCCTGCATATCAACCTTCATATGAGGTGTGCTCTGTGCGCCGTCTACGACAATTACCGCACCGTTACGATGAGCAATTGCCGCAAGCTCTTTAATCGGATGAGTTACTCCCATAACATTAGATACATAAGCGATAGCAACGATCTTAGTTTTATCCGTAATCGTCTTCTCAGCATCTTGAAGCGTAATCGTTCCGTCAGGTTGCAACGGTATATATTTTAAAGTAGCACCTGTCTTCTTAGCTAGCTGCTGCCAAGGGATCAAATTACTATGATGCTCCATCAGGGTGATGACAATTTCATCGCCTTCACCCACTGCAGATGGCCCGTAAGAAGAGGCAACAAGATTTAGGGCAGTGGTTGTGCCGCGCGTAAAGATGATTTCTTTAGTGCTGCGGGCGTTAATAAACTTAGCTAGCTTCTCCCGGGCTCCCTCGTAGGCATCTGTTGCACGGCTGCCTAGAGTATGGACGCCACGGTGTACGTTGGCGTTATCCCACTCATAATACGACTTGACCGCCTCAATCACTTGACGAGGCTTCTGTGAAGTAGCAGCACTGTCCAGATAGACCAGTGGATGTCCGTTCACATTCTGGTTCAGTATGGGAAATTGCTCCCGGATGGCATTGCTAATCATTGACCTAACTTCCTTTCCACAAGAGATTGGAGCTGATTGCGCAGTCCCTCTAGTGGAATTTGCGACACAACAGGAGCCAAGAAGCCATAGATGATCAGAGTTTCTGCATCATGCCGTGTAATTCCGCGGGACATCAGGTAAAAGACTTGCTCGTGATTGACCTGTCCTACGGAAGCGGCATGGCCTGCTGTAACATCATCTTCATCAATCAGCAGGATCGGATTGGCGTCACCACGGGCTTTTGGACTCAGCATCAATACTTTCTCCGTTTGCTGACCGTCGGCTCTTGTAGCACCTTTCTCGATCTTGGTAATTCCGTTGATGATAGAAGTCGCATTATCACGCATAACCGCACGAGTGATCATGTCACTTGGGGTATTTTTGCCGAAATGCTGAGCTTGAGTAGTGTAATTCAGTTTCTGTGATCCCGTACCCACAGCAATTACTTTAGCATCCGAGCTAGAGCCATTACCTTTAAGCACAGACTTGGTATCACTTGCTGTATCACCATAGTTCATCTCTCCAACAATCCATTCGATCGTTCCGTCATTCTCAACAACAGCGCGGCGGTAAGTCACATCTGTTGTATCCACGCCCAGCTGATGCACTGTAGCATAACGTACTTTAGCACCTGCACCCACGAATACTTCTACAGCACCATTGTGCAAGCCAGCTTCCTCTTTATCCGACACGTAGTTGTCTACATATGTCAGGGAGCTGTTAGTATCCGCTACAATCAGAATGTGAGGAACAAATGAAGCTTCCGCATCATCTGTTAACAGCACCGCCTGAAGTGGAGTTTCAACCACTACATTCTTAGGAACATAGAGGAAGACTCCCCCGTTCCATAGTGCTGCATGAAGCGCAGCGATAGAATGCTCGTCAGGCTGAATCGCCTTATGCAGGTAACGTTGTACCAAATCTCCGTGCTCTTTAACAGCCGTTTGCAGGTCAGTAAAAATAACACCTTGTGCTGCAAGTTCAGGAGCTAGTCGTGTATATACTGCACCAGAGTTACGTTGAATAATCAGACTGCCTTCTTCCTGATCCTTGATCAAGGAGGAAATGGAAGCAGGTGCATCCTTCAGTGAAGCAATAGTTTCGCTTGCTTTGTAGCTACCATAATTGTTCACATTCCAACGATCAATCCGTGTCTTCTCTAATTTAGGCAGTGTCAGAGTAGCTGCCAGTTCTAGTGCTTTCAAGCGGCTTTCTTTCAGCCAACCCGGTTCGCCGCTACTATGCGATAATTCGCTCAAGCGCTCGGCATCCACCGGAAGAATGGTCTGTGTCGTCATAAGTGTTCTCCTCCTTCCTGGCGTTTCTTACGCGTCTTGCCCTACTGTTTCGTCTTCAATTCCAAGTTCTTCTTTAATCCATTCGTAGCCTTCTGCTTCCAGACGTTGTGCAAGCTCAGGACCACCGGATTTCACAATTCTGCCCTGCATCATAACATGTACAAAATCAGGCTTGATGTAGTTCAAGAGACGTTGATAGTGGGTAATAACCAGGAAACCGCGATCTTCACTCCGCATGGAGTTTACGCCTTCGGCAACAATTTTCAAAGCATCAATATCAAGACCAGAGTCAATTTCGTCCAGAATCACGATTTTTGGATCTAGCATCATCATTTGTAGAATTTCGTTACGTTTCTTCTCACCACCGGAGAAGCCTTCGTTCAGGTAACGGTGTAGGAACTCAGGATTCATGTCCAGTTCCTTCATCTTCGCTTCCATAAGACGGATAAAACGAATCAAAGAAATTTCGCTTCCCTCTTCACGACGGGCATTAATGGCAGAGCGCAAGAAATCGGAGTTTGTTACTCCAGAAATTTCACTTGGGTATTGCATAGCAAGGAAAAGACCTGCACGTGCGCGTTCATCAACTGCCATCTCCAGAAGATCTTCACCTTCAAGTGTTGCTGTTCCTTCAGTCACTTCATATTTAGGGTGACCCATAAGAGCTGACGCCAAGGTACTTTTACCTGTACCGTTTGGTCCCATGATGGCGTGAATTTCGCCACCTTTCATTTGAAGGTTAATCCCCTTCAAAATCTCTTTTCCCTCAATCGTCGCTTTAAGTCCCTCAATGACAAAATCTGCTGCCATAATATTATTCCCTCCATTGATCGATTTGCGAAATCAAAAGTTGTATTGAAACAGGATGATCCTGATTCCCAGCACAATTAGATTCTATATCACATTATAATTATTATAAATTGAATCACAATGATTATCAATGATTCTCAACAATTTTATAACAAAGCCTGTTTTTTTACAAATATCTCTTTTTATTTTGCCTATGATGTACCGCATAATTTCGCTATTTTTAGCGTTGACTCCAAGTACAACACAATGATGATCAGGTTAACGCAAAAAATAAGACCTCCCGCAGGAAGCCTTATTTCATGCGCTTTATCGTTTAGCTAAGAAAGGAACGCAGCATCCATTGATGTTTCTCAAGATCACCACGAATTTTAATAAACATGTCGGAGGTTGGCTGATCCTTAATTTCCTCAGCAAGCTCAATGCCTTCTGTCAACTCTTCAGAAATAGTAGCGAAGTCTTCAATCAGAGACTGGACCATTCCACGTGTATCCTCTTTACCCGTAGCTTCTTGAATCGTTGCCAATTCCAGATATTCTTTCATCGTCGCAGCGGGACTTCCCTTGATGCTTAGCAGACGCTCTGCAACTTCATCCATTTGCAGCGTCACTTCATTATATAGATCCTCAAATTTCACGTGAAGAGAGAAGAATTGTTCTCCTTTTACGTACCAATGAAAATTATGGATTTTAACGTACAGTACATTCAAGTTAGCAACCTGACGATTCATAATTTGTTCCAATGAAGTTGTATTTACTTTATTAGATGCTTTAGCCATGAGATGATCCCATCCTTATCCTTTATATTTACCGGGCTGCTTAATCCTTCGTCCGGCAGCAACTTGTCTATTCTTAATTTACCCCTTAGCATGTAAGACGAAACAAGAAGTACCCTTCCATAAAATCTCTGTTTCAATTATTCACACTAGAGACGCTCTCTATAATGTTCAATTTGTGATTCTTGCCAAAAAAACACAAGAGGCCATTGGCCTCTTGTGTTTTGGATTTTGTAAGATGGTTCAGTCAGACCATAAGAAGTAATGCATCTGCACCCGTCATGCCGGGTACGATACCTAGACGCTCCGCTTCAATGGTAACCGACTCCAATGGGGCAGCTAACAGCTGAGACAGCGTACGTACACCAACCGCCCTGGCTGCGATAATATTCCGATCACTGAGCTTTTCATTGAGCAAACCAACATCCAGCGCACCACACATAATATACCCTCGGCTTGTGCTGATTGAGAGCAGCGTTGTTTTCGGAAGCTTAACCTCTACCCCGATCAGCGTATGTTCACCTACGATAATGGGCTCCATAGTAACCAATAGCAGCACCTCCTTTATTCACCAACCACGATGTATATGTATGCTTCACCCCCTGCTGATGTGCAGTTGGTAGTCCTAGGCTTTTCGTAAAAACACAGTACCTTGGTCCCATTTTCTCTAGTGTCAGGTATATGATTATTACTTGTTTAATGTTATAGTTTATTTACATTCTTATAATTGTAAAGAAATGTTCAAACGAAAAGCTGGGGGATCTATGGACGAGAAACTACAACACACAGACGGCAACTATTTATTTAATGTCGACATCCTGATTAATGCCCGTACCAACCCGCTTGCATTGCAATATCTGCTTGAAATGTTGAACAATAATGACAAAATCACAGATTTCAACATTAACTCCGGTCTTGAATTAGGGAGAACCATTGACAGCTTGCTTCGTTCTGCCAAACTAGCCTTGAATCAAAGCTCTGCTCCTCCCACTTCATTTAAGCTGCCTCCAAAGACCGCTAAAAAGCAGCTCGATAAACCGATAGATAAACAGGCAGAATTGCCTGCACAGCAGTCAGCTATTGAGACACCAGCTGATGCATACGGGAAAATTCGACAGTATATTCAGAACAACCAATTAGTACGTTTACGAGCGAATCGGTACGGAAAACAAGTGTCCATGCCCTGTCGTATTTTAAATTTTGATGAAGCAGCCAACTCAATTAGTGTCTATCACGTGGATGAGAAACAGGTATACAGCTTTAATTTAAATGAGATCGACGAATTTCTGTAAACGTATACGTTACATAAATAAGCATCCGCCCCTATAAGGAACGGATGCTTATTTATCAACTTCTGTAATTTGATCGCTTAGGATGCCTCTTTGCTGCGTGAGAATGCTTCCACAGCCAAACATAACCAGCCTGCTATGAAGCATACACCACCAATAGGTGTAATCGCTCCAAGCACCTTAATCCCGGAAATACTCAGTACATACAAGCTGCCCGAGAACAAAATCGTGCCTGCTATTAATAGCCTTCCTGCCCAGCGTAACCGGGTGCTTTCTCCCCATTGACCCACAGCCAGCGCTATCAGAATTACACCCAGCGCATGTACCAAATGATACTGTACACCCGTCTCATATACCTTCATATATTCTTCGCTAATAACAGGTTTTAATAAATGAGCGCCAAAAGCGCCTATTCCTACTGCCAGCATTGCTAGCACAGCCCCCCAGGCCATAAGTTTCCGTTGCATGCGATTACAACTCCTTAATATTAGACTTCTTCTATCATAAACGATTACCGATTGCTTTTTCCAGCAGCCATTTACGAATTAGCCACAATCAGGGGTTGCTTTTTTAGCATCAATATGAAAAAGTGGATATAAACAACATTTCATTCTTATCTCTCAAGGAGTGCAACCTATGAACCTTAATTCTCTCTCAAAATCTGACGCGCCTACAGCAGAGGTAGGAAATACCCAACCTGATCTGAGCCAACCAAGTGCTGGTTCGTCGTCTTCGTACCAGAAAGCAGATCATGATCTACAACACTCTGGACCTGGTATTGCTTCTTTCATCATCAGCCTCGTGACCATAATGGGTTATGCAGCTCTCTTCATCTTCATTATTATGAAGGCTTCTTCCATGGTTAACGAGAACTCGAATCTACTAGCCGAATCCTCGCAGTCCATCATGCTTCTTGGAATGACTGTTATTATTCTTTCAGCTCTTAATGTAATTGGTGTTGTCATCGGCATTATTGGACTTTCCATTCGGAAGAGACGTAAAGTGTTCGGCATCATAGGCACAATCATTAATGGTGTGATTCTCTTACTCTTTATGTTGCTTATTACTATTTTCTTAGTCAATGCCGGGACGTTATAACGTTTCTATCAGATTCCATAATAAAAGGGCTGTTCCTGAATTTAATCAGGGCAGCCCTTTTATTATTCCTAAATGATAAAGTTCTTTATTTTGCAAGGGATAGTTTCGAAAGGATCCGCTGTTTAACTGTAGCATCGCCATCCACTGCTTTTTCTACATATTCAAAAACTACAGCATCATCCGTATTTAACTTCTCAAGAACGCTCTCCATACCAGCTGTGATCTCAAAAGCCGTAGGACCTTCTTTGGTCTCAATCTCAACAGAATGACTATCTATTTGTCCGACGTAAACGCCTGTTCCTTTAAGAATTTTGGCTTCTGGATTTGTAGTAGGTTTGGGCGCTGGAGTACTAGGGTTCTCTGTGGGTGCAGTTGTACTCGTACTTTCTGTAGGTACGGGTGTGCTTGTGCTCTCCTCTGTTGGTACTGGAGAAGCTGTTGCAGTTGGTTCTGCAGACGGCTGTGCCGAATTATTAGTAGCGCCGCAAGCGGTTAGGGCTAGTGTTAATGCTGCTATTGCAGCTATGGCGGGTAAGGAACGTTGTTTTTTCATGGTGATTGCCTCCTCTATGTTTAGCGGTTATTTTCAAAGTCATTTTGACAAGCCTACTCTATAAACGTTTTCAACTCTGCTAAGGTTTCATAATACATTACTTTTTAATAACTTCCATTTTTTAATAGGCATCCGCCGGATGCAGGCTGAAGCGAGATTAATACAATAGTGTTGAGCCTGATTTATCCCTAAGGAGTGGTCCCCTTGAGAATCGATATCGGCTGCGGATCCAGTAAAGAAGCAGGTTATCTCGGGATCGATCGTATCGCGTATCCCGAGGTGGATATTGTCTGTGACATTAGCCAAGGCATCCCTTTACCGGACAATACCGCTGAGTTTGTAATGGCTAGTCGTGTACTACCCTATATCGACGATTTATCCGCGGCTATGTCGGAAATTCACAGAATTTGCATCCACAAAGCCATTGTTTGTATTCTGGCCCCGTATGCCCACAGTTTTGTTCATATGTCCAATCCTTCCTTTAAGCAGAAGTTTGATGAATATACTCCGAGGTATTTCACAGGATCCTTTTTTCAGCCCCCGTCCGGTCCAGTATGCCCATCGATTCCTGACTATCCAATCCCTGTGCCGCCGTTCGATTTTCGGTTAATGCGGATGGAGCTTTTCTATCAATACCCTTATGAAGATCCACTTTATGAAACAGAAGAACTAGAAATACTAAAGACGCTTCAAGCCAATGTTGTGCATGAGATCATGTACCATTTCACCGTAATCAAGGCAGAAATTTCTATTCATGAGCTGGAAATGATGAGTAGAGGGCATTACGCTGAACCCCGTGTTCTTATGAAACGCAGGCTAAAATCACACGATAGACAAAATTTCCTATAATTTATTGATGGGACATACAATTATACCCGAATTACATCATAGGCTAACATACAGGTATTAACTTTGCCGTCCTGATTATGGGACGGTTCACTTTTTTAAAAGCAAATTAACCTCGAAGGAGGTGAGAATCATTCCACTAGTCGTACGGGCAACGATCAATGCGACCGGTGCTATCACATTTACGGGCAACACACTTGGACTTAGTCGCTCCGATACGGTCGGAGTGCCAGGGACACTAGACAGCATCGGCGGTTTCACCACTGTTAACACTACATCTATTTTTGGCACCTATCCCAATGGAACTACAAGTCTTTATACGAGCAACAGTTCATCCGCTATACTGGTCCTGCCATCAGGCAGCACTGTGCTATATGCAGAGCTGATATGGGGCGGAACCTATATCAATGGAACCGTAAACCTCAGTGCAGCAATAAACAACCCTGTCTCTTTGATAAATCCTGCCGGGAGTACGTTCAGCATAACTCCCGATGCAGCAACTAGTAATACTGTTGATTTAGGAAATGGCGCATCTGCATATGTTCGTTCTGCTAATGTCACCAGTATTATTTCACAAGGCGGTGCCGGAACCTACACCACTGGTGGTGTAGTTGGCACGATCGTTATTCCTAGTGATTCCACAGCTAACCATGCGGGCTGGACACTTGGTGTAATCTATCAAAATACATCCTTGCCCTTCCGTAATATGTCCTTACGGGCAGGTGCAATACTTGTACAGGCAACTTCAGCACCAGTCTCTACTACAATAACAGGCTTTGCAACTCCAATTACAGGTGCACTTGGAGGTAGGGCACTATTTAGCGCACAGGAGGGTGATGCGAACCGTTCGGGAGACCAGGCATTATTCGGGCCTACATCAACAACGCTCGTAGCTTTATCAGGACCCAATAACTTTGCCAACAACTTCTTCGCTTCACAGATTAACAACGATCTAGGTGTACTGGATACCACTGGAACATTCGGAAATCGCAATCAAACAAACGGAAATCCCGGCACCAACATCATCGGTGGCCGACAAGGCTGGGACATTACTAATGTCGACGTATCAGCCAGACTTGCAAATAATCAGTCTTCAGCGATTTTACAATTAACTACCTCCGGTGATGCTTATGTACTTAATGGAAATGCCATACAAGTAGATATTAATGCACCTAAAATAAACGTTACTAAAAGTGCCAATGTGTCCGTTCCGATTGTCGGAGATACGGTAACTTACACTGTAATCGTCAGTAATACTGGAACAGCAAGTGCGGCTAGCGTCGTTTTATCAGATGCGCTGCCAGCAGGATCGACCTTTGTCACCGGAAGCGTTGTAGTGGCCGGCGTCGCAAGGCCCACCTTTGACATTACAGCAGGAATCTCTTTGGGGTCATTGGCTCTGAGCACTTCAATAACGGTTACATATCAAGCTAAAGTCACTTCATTACCACCAAGTCCGCAGAATATCGCTAACACCGCAAATGCTGCTTTTACATTTCAAAGTGTAGCTGGCGGTTCTATCATGACGGGGGTCATTCCATCCAATACGGTAACTTTACCCGTATATTCGCCCATCCTTAACATTGTAAAATCAGCAAATACTGCAAATGCGACCGTCGGAGATCAAATTACCTATACACTTCAAATCACCAACACTGGTAATATCGGTGCGCTAACAACAGTTACGGATAATATTCCTACGGGGAGCTCTTATGTTGCAGGTAGCTTTACCGTCAATGGATCTCCTGTCGCTGGAAATCCAGCTACAGGAATTGCTATTGGGACGATCGCTGCTGGAGGCAGCTCTACTGTTCAATTTCGTGTCTTAGTCAACAGCCTTCCATCTCCACCGCAACTGGTCGACCAAGCAAGCGCTGCTTATACCTTTCAGGTTCCAGATGGGCGAATTATTGCTGGATCAGCCTCATCCAATACTTTGTCTATTCCAGTGAGACTCCCTAATGTTGCCGTGGTCAAAAGCGCAGGATTTGCTGATGTCGCTGTTGGCGATACACTCCTTTATACCTCCGTTATCACTAACAACGGGATCGAAGCAGTTACTAATGTCATCCTTACAGACACCATACCCACTGGGACTTCACTGGTTTCGGGAAGTGTTACAGTTGCAGGGACGTCACAACCCTCTGCAAATCCAGGAACAGGCATTACTGTTGGTTCAATCGCTGCAGGGAGTTCGGTTACCGTCACCTTTCAGGTCAATGTTATCTCATTGCCTAGTCCAGCACAGCTATTAAACAAGTCTACAGCATCCTACAGTTCAGGAGCCTTTACTGGTATTTCACTTTCCAACACAACTACGACTCCAGTATATCAACCCAGCATTCAAATTGTTAAAAGCTCGAACACCGCTAGTGCAACCGTAGGTGGCAATGTTCTTTATACGTTAAATGTTCAGAATTCTGGAAATATTGGAGCTGCTGTAACCTTAACCGACAATATTCCCTCAGGGGCTACCTTTGTATCGGGTAGTGTAACTGTAAACGGAGTCGCACGACCAACAGATTCTCCACTTACAGGCATTAATCTAGGTACAGTGGCCTTAGGAACTGTTGTGCCCGTAACATTTCTAGTCACTGTCCAATCTCTTCCTTCACCACCTGTTCTGAACAATCTAGCCAGTAGCAGTTACACCTACCAATTACCAAGCGGCAGATCCTTATCCGGAACTAGCCAATCAAACACCGTCAGCATCCCTGTCTCTGCCCCTAATGTTACGCTAAGCAAAACCGCAAGCGTTGCAGATGTCGCAGTCGGAGAGAATCTGACTTACACAATCACAGTGTCCAACACAAGTAGCGTAGCTGTGAGTAACATCGTCGTCTCTGACCCCATTCCTACTGGAGGCACCTTTGTAGCAGGTAGCGTTATTGTTGGCGGCTCATCGGTGCCAGCCGCAAATCCAAATACAGGAATATCTATTAGTAGTATCGCTGCAGGCAACTCTACAACACTTTCTTTTAAAGTGAACGTGTCTTCTTTACCAAATCCAGCACAGTTTGCAAACAGAGCCAGCGCTTCTTTCACCTCCGGTGCCTTTACCGGTTCCTCACTCTCGAATACAGTAGTAACTCCTGTTTATCAACCGATCATTAGTATGGTCAAAAGCGCGAATACAGCTCAGGCATCCGTTGGGGGATCTTTGTCTTACTCGATCCTCATTAGCAATACAGGAAATATTGCAACCACACTACTATTGACTGATACGCTTCCACCCCAAGCTGTATTTAACGTTAATAGTGTAATCATAGGTGGAACACCTTTACCCGGCTACAATCCTGTAACCGGCATTCCTGTAGGCCCGTTGGCACCAGGTGACAGTGTGTCCGTAAGCTTTCTGGTCACGATAACTGCATTACCACCTACACAGGTGTTGCTAAACTCCGCTTCAGCAACATTTAGCTACACCCTCCCAGATGGGCGTCAACTTGGAGGAACTGTAGTGTCGAATACGCTCTCTGTCCCTGTTTCTGCCCCTAACGTCAGTGTCAATAAAAGCGTGAATGCTACTGACGCCGTTACAGGTGACATCCTTACATTCACCTCTGTATTGACGAACAACAGTATTGCTACAGTTAGCAACATCATTCTCAGCGATCCACTGCCTGAGAATGCAGCTTTTATTCCCGGAACCGTAATTGTAGGCGGCATTACCCAGCCGCTAGCAGTTCCGTCCGCCGGCATTCCAATCGGTAGTCTGGGTCCAGGCGCCACAGCTACCGTAACATTCGAGGTGAGGATAACGATGCCGATACCATCACAGATTAATAATCAGTCATCCGTCAGTTTTACATCCGGTGTATTCTCCGGTTCTTCTTCATCTAACATTACTAGCACACCAGTCACTCAACCACAGATTTCCTTATTAAAAAGTGCAGTCGATGGAGATGGGGATGCACTGGTTGTAGGTGATACAGTCATCTACACGGTGGTTGTAAGTAATACAGGTAATCTTGCTGCAAATGTAACTTTAACCGATAACATTCCTGTTGGAACTGTCTTTAATCCTAACAGTGTTATTGTAGGAGGCATGCCGCAGCCAGGTGCAGCGCCCGATACCGGTATAGCTGTAGGCAGTGTGGCACCGGGGACCAGTATCCCTGTTAGCTTCTCAGTTAATATCGTGACGCTGCCATCACCACAACAAATCAGCAATCAAGCTTCTGCAAGCTTTACCTTTACCCCTCCTGACGGTAGACCTTTAAGCGGAACTGCTGTATCTAATACAGTCACACTACAAGTCTCAGCTCCTAATATCGTCGTTGTCAAAAGCTCCACCTCAACTTCCGTAGCGATCGGAGATACGGTCACTTACAACGTAAATATTACAAATAGCGGTATAGAAGCTGTCAATAGCGTAATACTTAATGATCCAACACCAACCGGTGCTGCTTTTGTAACAGGGAGCGTATCCGTGAATGGAGTGCCTTTTCCAAACCTGAACCCTTCTTCGGGGATATCAATTGGTACCCTAGCGCCTGGAGCTTCGACTCTAGTTGCATACAGTGTTATCGTGACCTCTGTTCCTCCTACTGCTTCACTTATCAATAAGGCATCTGTAACCTTTACATCAGGTGTTTTTTCCGGTTCGACTTTCTCCAATACAGTTACCATTCCTGTGTACCAGCCGAACATCTCGGTCGTCAAAACAGCAAGTACGAATAACGCTACAACAGGTGACGCTGTTAGCTACACCCTGACCGTGAGCAACACAGGGAACTATCCGGCAAGCTTAATCATTACGGACAATATTCCTGCGGGTACTACCTTCGTTCCGAATAGTGTACTCATTAATGGACTCCCCTTAGCGCAAGCGGATCCATCTACGGGGATTCCAGCTGGAGTTATTGCACCCGGTGCCACTACTGCAGTAATATTCACTGTTGATATCACCTCACTGCCCAATCCTCAGCAGTTGGTCAATCAGGGTACCGTAGCCTATAGCTTCACTTTGCCTGACGGCCGCACACTTGGTAGTTCCGTCCTATCCAATACAATCACTATCCCTATCTCTTCACCAAATCTGGCTGTAGTAAAATCTACACCTACCACATCAACAACGGTGGGTGATACGATTACCTATACGGTTACGATTACCAATAACGGAATTGAAACGGTGAATAACGCCGTCTTCACGGATGCCCTTCCTGCGGGTACTACATTTGTATCCGGCAGTGTTCTTGTTAATGGTGTGCCTCGTGCGGGGGGCAGCCCTGCCACGGGGGTAACCTTAGGCAGTATCGCACCAGGTGTAACCGTAACTGTAGCCTTCACGGTGAACACAGTCTCATTGCCGCCTTCAGGTCTACTAAATAACCAGTCAACCGTTAGCTTCACCTCAGGAGTACTCTCTAATGTAGCCTTTTCTAACATTGTATCAACGCCTATTTATTTACCGATTCTAGCCGCAGCAAAAAGCTCCAATACAGTTCAAGCGACCGTCGGTGATACCATAACCTATACAATTAACGTAACCAATACAGGGAATTACGGGGCTTTAGCTACTCTAAGTGATACCATCCCTTCCGGAACGACTTTTGTGCCTAATAGCGTACTTATTCAAGGCGCTCCGGCTCCAGGAGCAGATCCTGCAGCTGGCATTCCACTTGGTGTAATATCCGCAGGTGCAACACTGTCTGTCATGTTCTCAGTACTCATTACAACACTGCCAGCAAGCCAGCAGCTGATAAACCAAGCTTCCGTAGCCTTTGCTTACACCTTGCCTGATGGTCGGACATTTAACAGTTCGATCAATTCCAATTCGACATCGATTTCCGTATCTTCACCAAATGTCATCGTAACTAAGTCTTCACCAGCTACAGATGCCGTTGTTGGCGATACTATTACCTACAACATGACGGTTACCAATAGTGGAATAGCCAACATCAACAACGTAAATATTAGTGATCCAATACCGGCTGGATCTACATTTGTCACTGGGAGTGTGCTCGTTGATGGTATTCCACATCTTAATGCCAATCCTGCGAATGGCATCTCACTCGGCACCATTGCACCGGGCGTTTCAGTCAATATCTCGTTCAACACTATCGTCAATGTGCTGCCTAATCCTGCTACGTTAACCGACCAAGCTTCCGTAAGCTTCACATCTGGGGCATTCTCAGGATCTTCATTCTCTAATACGCTTGTTATTCCGGTTTATCAGCCTATCATCGTTGTTATCAAAGGTGCGGATAGAACTGCTGCAACTGTCGGAGATACGATTACGTACTCCCTGAAGGTAACGAATACCGGTAATCTCACAGCAAATGTAGTCATAACTGATACGATTCCTAGCGGAGCTATCTTTGTTCCAAATAGCGTACTTGTTAACGGAGTGCCGCAACCAGGATCCGACCCGTCTACTGGATTAAATATTGGAGCAGTTGCTCCGGGAAGCACAATAACAGTGACCATAACCCTTCAGGTTACAGTAGCTTCTCTTCCGTCACCGCAGCAGTTAGTCAATCAAGCTTCATCAACGTTCTCGTTCACACCACCAGATGGTCGTCTACTCACCGGAACTTCAGTTTCGAACGTCTTAATTATCCCTGTTTCTTCTCCGGATGTAAGTGTCATTAAGAGCACTGCCTCTGTAGATGCTGTGGTCGGCGACATCATCACTTATACAATTGTTGTTACCAATTTGGGAATTTCACCTGTCAATAACGTCATCATAGTTGACCCTATCCCAGCAGGCAGCCAGTTTGTAACAGGCAGCATCACTGTAGACGGAACCCCACGACCTAATGGCAGCCCGGCTTCCGGTATTGCCATCGGAACGATTGCTGCTGGTGCTTCCTCAACCATCACCTTCCAGGTTCAGGTAGTAGCGTTATGATTCCCGGCTCACGTACCCAGCCTGTCGTAACCAATCAATCTATGGTACTCTTCAACTCGGCAGCGGGTGTTGACGGCATTGTCTATTCCAATACCGTTAACACCCCGGTCGTGGGCCCCGTGCTTTCATTGCTGAAGAGTACAGACAAATCCCATGCCTCATTAGGTGACACTCTAGTGTATACCATTACAGCTTCCAACAATGGGAACACAGAAGCTGTGGTAACTGTGTACGACACTCTTCCAGAGGGCGTATCCTTTATTTCTAACAGCGTGCTTAGAGACGGTGTGCCTCTCCCAGGGGCTACACCGTCTTCAGGCATAACGCTAGGTTCCATCGCTCCACAGAGTCAGGTGAACATCGCCTTTCAAGTCGTTATCATCTCACTGCCTTCTACGCTTGTGCTACAAAATAAAGCACTAGGCCGTTTTTCTTTTGCTACACCGGAGGGAAGGATCATTAACGGGGATTTATATTCTAATTCCGTATTCGTTTCTTTGCTTTCGTATCAGCTCTCTACCTCGTTGACCGCAAGCACTCCGACCTCTTTTATAGGCGATGTAGTTACCTATACATTACGGCTCACGAACGAAGGTAACAGCCTATTAAATCAAATCAGCGCAACGATATCTATTCCGAACGGAGCTGTGTTCATTCCAGGGAGCGTCATTGCAGGTGGAGTCTATTATCCAGAATCAGATCCTATGCAAGGAATAGGAATCGGTCAGCTTGATAAAGACCTAAGTATTGATATTTCTTTTCGTGTTCGAGTGACTGAGATCCCTCCATCCTTGGACCTGACTAATCGGGCAACTGTCACTTATACCGTCGATGACGATCCCAATATAACCGAGAGTAACACCGTCGTTGTCTCACTTGTTCTGGCAGGTGTCACCATCAGCAAGAGAGTAGATCATGTTACAGCAGCTCCAGGTGACAACCTAAGATATGAACTAACTGTAAGCAACAGCGGGAACTTGGCCGTAAATGCAATCCTGACGGATGCTATTCCTCCCGGCACTCTTTTCGTATGGGATAGTGTTCTGTTAAATGGAGTCATGCAAAAAGGAGCCCGTCCCGCAGACGGCATTCAGCTTGGTACTTTAAGAGGCGGAACTTCAGCAGTCGTAGTCTTTCAAGTGAGCGTCCCCGCAGCTATAAACATTCAGGCCATCGGAGCTGTACAAAACCATGGAAGTGTTCAGTATACTTTTGTACTCCCGGACGGACGAACAGTAAGACAAACCTCTCGTTCCAATACCGTTACTACCTTAATCGTCACACCTGTGATTTCTCTCGAAACTCATGCAAAGCCTACCCTTGTGGAAGAAGGAGAACATGTCCAGTGCTGGGTCTCCCTAACGAATAGTGGGAATTGGCCAGCAAAAATATCCCTTGATCGGCTATCACCGGAGGAATGTCTTATTGATCCTAGCAGTATTGTGATTGACGGAATTCCAAATCCACAATCTTCATTTAACGGTATCTTGTCGCTAGGGACAGTCAAAGGTGCTGTTACTGTAAACATCCATTATTTTGTCAGGGTAAGTGAACATGTAATGATGCGTTTCCTTAAAGGCTTAGTAACCGCTCAATATTCTTTCAATTTGGATGGACGTGAATATGCTGGCGAGAGCCAGTCGAACAGTTATACATTGACCGTGGATGAGATCAGCGAATAAGAAATCACATATCCCCCATCCCCATGAATATACTTTAGTTACAACCCAAGAAGAAACGACGTTGTCGTCCTCTAAAGACGATAACCGTTTCTCGTAGAAATATAAGGATAATGTATAGGGTAAAACCTATACTTTCTTATATTTTCAAAACATCCTCACAAAGTGAGGCTTTGCAAAAGGTTCCCTCGATTAACATTCATATTCCATGGGAGGTGGTCATCCTGTCGCATTCATCTGGTCCCTTTTCCTTTGTAGTCTCAAAAGAAGACTGGTCCCTTCATCGCAAAGGCCATCAGGATCAGGAGCGTCATCAACAAAAGGTTAGAGAAGCTATTAAGGATAATTTGCCGGATCTCGTGACCGAAGAAAATATTATTTTGTCAGGCGGTAAGCAGATTGTTAAGGTTCCGATTCGCAGTCTGGATGAGTACCGAATTATTTATAACTTTCGTAAGCAAAAGCATGTAGGACAGGGCGACGGGGAAAGTCAGGTCGGCGATGTACTTGGGCGGGATTCACAGTCAGCACAGCCCGGCAAGGGGGAAAAAGCAGGCGATCAACCTGGTCAAGACACCGTGGAAGCAGAGGTCAATCTGGAGGATCTAGAGGACATCTTGTTTCAGGATATGGAGTTGCCACATCTGAAGCCCAAGAATAAGGAAGAGATTGAGGTTAAATCCATCATCTTCAACGATATCCGTAAAAAAGGCATGATGTCCAACATCGATAAGAAACGTACCCTGCTGGAGAATCTTCGGCGTAATGCAAGCAGAGGAAATCCCGGCATTCACAGCATAAGTCCTGATGATCTGCGCTACAAAACATGGGATGACATTCGAACGCCTCACTCCAATGCGGTCATTATTGCGATGATGGATACGTCAGGTTCGATGGGATCTTTTGAAAAATACTGCGCCCGCAGCTTCTTCTTCTGGATGACCCGTTTTCTGCGCCGCCAGTATGAGAAGGTAGAGATTGTCTTTCTCGCCCACCATACGGAGGCCAAAGAGGTCAGCGAGCATGATTTCTTCACACGTGGCGAGAGTGGGGGAACCATCTGTTCCTCAGCCTATCAAAAAGCGATTGAGATTATCGATAGCCGATACCCGCCAGCGCAGTACAACATTTATCCGTTTCACTTCTCTGATGGCGATAACCTCACCTCCGACAACGAACGTTGTGTGAAGCTAATTGGAGAATTGCTAAAACGAAGCAATATGTTTGGTTACGGGGAAGTGAATCAGTACAACCGCAGCAGCACACTAATGTCCGCTTATCGTCATCTGAAGCACGAGCAATTCATGCATTATGTCATTAAAGACAAAAAAGAAGTGTACCAGGCGCTAAAGACCTTCTTCAGTCAAAAGGGTACTGTAACTTCATAATCACCTATACATGAGTATCCCATCAGTCATTTCATGACTTTTGGGATACTCATATTTTGGGGATTCCTCTACCCAGCTTGGGGGCTCCAAGGTTCGGAGCTATCGGATAGAAACCCATATAAACAGCCTCCACATCCCAGTACTTGGGAGGGGAGGTTGTTTATATAAAGGAGCTCTAATCAACTGTCTGAAGCCGTCTCACAGTACCTTTGTTATCGCTTCTTCCAAGTGTGCTGCACCCACTACAATCTAATGAGCCTTTTCCCTATCCTTGCCTTTGTCAGACTCACCGGCATTTCTATTCGCTGTATCCCGGTCCTGCATCATCTCTTCCACCGTTTTCACCTTCAGGCGAGCAGCGCCTTCGTTATTAGTCTTCGTTGGAATCAGATTTCCTGTAGCTAAGCGCTCCTTCGCTTTTGCAATGGCCTCGCTGTATTGTGGCAGCCACTGCTCCCCAGCTACGAGCATCTCATCGACCATCTGCCAGATTTCTTTCGGGTTACATACGGCACCTACGAGCGGATCCATCATAAAGGCTTGACGCAGCAGCTTGTCATCGCCATGCACCGCGGCTTCGACGGCTAGACGTTGCACTGAGATACTAACGTTGCACACCGCTGCGAGACCAAGCGGTAATTCTCCCACAAGCGGCATCGATATCCCGTTCCGGTCCACATACCCCGGTGCTTCGATGATCGCATCATCCGGCAAATTAGAGATCACACCATTGTTCACAGTGTTAAAGTGACCTCTGTACACTCTGCCCGTTTCCAATCCTTCAATAATAAAAGAGCCATGCTCTTCTCCACGATTCTCCACCGTATACTCCAGTGCCGGGTCCTTCATCCAATTCGGAAAATCCGTTTCGAACCAATTCCGCCCTTCAGTGCAGACACGTAGATATCCGCCAGTCTCTCCGTTAATCCAGCTTCCTAGGTCGATCCAATCCATAATTTCATCGCTCCGTTTACGGTACCATGGCACATATTCACTTAGGTGACCATTGGATTCAGTACTGTAATATCCAAACCGGCGCAGCATGTCGATCCGAACTTTTTCTGTGCGACTGAATTCTGGATGATTCTCAAAAGCTTCTAAAAGACCTTCGGTCAAATCCTTTCCCTGATGACTCGCTGAAATATACCAAGTCTGGTGATTGATACCCGCACAGATAATATCGACTTCTGACTTCTTCAGCCCATACACATCTGCAATTTGCCCATGCCCATGCTGCACTCCATGACACAGACCAATCGTCCGTACACCGCCGTATTTGTTGCAAGCCCAAGTCAGCATAGCCATAGGATTCGAATAGTTAAGCAGGAGTACATCCGGCGCAGCCATCTCCCTAATATCACGGCAAATATTCAGCATTTCCGCAATCCCGCGCTGACCATACATAATGCCTCCTGCACAAAGGGTATCCCCTACGCACTGATCGACGCCGTATTTCAAAGGAATATCCACATCTGTAGCAAATGCTTCCAGCCCACCCATACGAATAGTACAAAATACGTACTTGGAATCCTTCAGGGCTTCTCTTCGATCCGTCGTTGCCTGGATTTGAATATTTAATCCATTCTCTCTAATATCACGTTGGCACAGTTCGGTAACCATCTCCAGGTTGTGGCTATTAATATCCATAAACGAGACTTCAATATGATTAAATTCCGGCACGGTTAGTAAGTCCCGCAACAATCCACGGGTAAATCCAATGCTGCCTGCCCCAATAAAAGACACTTTAAATGACATCCTTATCATCCTCCGGTAATGAATTGGTTGTTCCTGTCCATTGTAGCAGGGGCGCTAGGGAAAGCGTAACCAATATCATGACCTCTTTTGAAGGAAGGTGTCAAAAATCCTAACTTGTCTATTGAACATCCATCTCTTCATAACTCCAAGCATGACGCTCAATGGAATTACGATATTCTACGGGTGTGCAGTCAGTATATTTCTTGAAGAGGAGATGAAAATATTGTCTGCTACTAATTCCTACATAATCGGCAATTTCAGCAATCGGAATATCACTTTGCCCCAGCAGCATCTTCGCTTTCTCCATTCGCAGCATATTCAAATAATCACTGAGTGTCCTACCTGTATGTGACTTAAAAATACGATGCAGATATCCGGGATGCAGATTGACCGCGGCAGCGATATCCTTAACCTGAATACTCTGGTCGTAATTCTGATGCAGGAATTCGATACTACGCCGCACATAGAGCTGTGACGGCTGTTGACTGGCATGAAGCTGATCCTGTCGCAAGCTAGATAATCGAAGCAGAAGCTCACAAAACAATAAGTCGACCATACTTCCACCTTTCCCGCCACTTTGATCAAGCTCCAGTACAAGTCCTTTTAGAACATGATAAATTTCCTCCGGATCAGGCATGACTAGACTGGAAAAGGGAACCTTTAACCATTCAGCAAGTGCCGCTTCTTTCCGAGCGAGCTTGCCGATTGATGGAGCAACCCCTGTATATTCCGTAAATCCAAACTCCACATTCAGCATTCTACAGGGCGCCCCATCCTCGACAATCAGTCTGTGCGGAACATTCGCATCAAGGATGATCAATTCTCCCCGTTTTAATCTAAATCTCTCTTCTTGCCCCGCTCTCGGGTGAACATCCACGACACAGCTCCCTGAGATCAAATACATAATTTCGGTTGAATTATGCTGATGGTAGGACATATAGTAATTGTTCCATTGTTTATAATAGTAAGCAAAAAAATGAGGACTATAATCCCCTTCAATTAATGCCTGCTGAAAAAGACTCCCACTAAGACTTAGATGCAAATTTGTCAATCGATCACTCTTTTCTACTATTAAAATGTTAATCCAAGTGTATCTCCCAAACTCCTTCTAAGACAAGAAGAACGCCTTAAAGTCATTAAGTTAAAAAAACGAGCAAAACTCCAATACATAGGAGAGTTGCTCGTTTTATTGTTTTTACTAATAAGATTTAATTCTCATACTTGAAAAGAAACCATAGATTGCTTAAGATCTGCTGCTAAGCTCTCTAGCTTTTGAGATAAAGCAACAAGCTCCTCACTTACAGTAAACTGCTGTGAGGACATCGAAGCTACCTCCTCTGTCGAAGCCGTTGTCTGCTGCACTATGGCACTGACACTCGCCATGGATTCGCCTAATTGACGCTGAAACGCTATCAGTTCATGAATAGAAGATGAGGATTCATTAATATGTCCCATGAAGTGTTCCATTTCCTCTTTCACACTGACAAATATCGTCGATGACTCCCGTACGGAAGAAATCTGTTCACGAAACTTTGGAGCGGTCTCATTGATATCCTTAACGGTGTTCTCAATGTGTAGACCAATCTCTTCTGTAATCTTGGAAACCGATTGAATCGACTCATTCGATTGGTTAGCGAGCTGTCTGATTTCATCCGCAATCACTATAAAACCTCTGCCTGCCGCACCCGCTCTTACCGCTTCTATAGTGGCATTTAGTGCCAAGATATTGGTCTGCTTATTCACGGCTATCATAGGACTTAGAATACTGCGAATTAAATGTGTACTCTCTCTAAGCTTATTGGAGTTTTCTTGTATCCGATTGAACATCTCCACCGTAGATTCACTCTGCTCTACTAGCAGCTTCATCAGTTCTGTCCCCTGATCACTAACCTCGATAACCCGCTCCGCAGAAGCATCCATTACTGTATTCAATTCAGTTACTTGGCTCATTTTACTGCCAATGATTTCGACATTATGATGGCTTCTTTCTGCTTCAGCAGCAAGGCTGGCGGCTCCAAGTGCAATCTCACCCGTAGCAGACGCGACCTCTCTGGCATGAAGTGAGGTTGTACCTGATGCTTTAACTAATTGTTCCGAGGTACCCAGCACTTCATCCGCTGACATCTCACTCTGGCTTGCCAGAAGAGAAATTTGCTCCATCATTTTGTTGAAGCTATGCCCAAGCCGGCCAATCTCATCCTTACCTTTAAAATTCGTTCGTACCCGAAGATTTCCTCGTTCGCCATCTTCCATTAAAGTCGCCAGCTTACCCAGAGGACGTCCAACCAAACGAACCAGAATATAACCAATTAACAGGGCTATCACGGCAGCTGCCAGCACCACAGAGAACGTGATATACAGAAGCTTGTCCGCCGACTTCGTAAAATCACTGACCGGTGCATAGCCCATGAGTGTCCACTTCGCAGTTTTTAAAGGCTGATACACGACAAGCTGCGGACTTCCGTTCTCATCGGCTGCTGTAAAAGAATGTTTCTTCTCTACATCTTGCTCATCTGTTACTTTTATGTAAGAGGGTTGACCCAGTTTAGCATGATCCGCACCATAAACTATGTTACCTTCTGTGCTCAAAATTCGAATCTCACCCGTAATTCCAATCTGAAGATTAGACAACATTTCGGTCATGGCCTTGCCTTTAACTTCGATCAGCATATAATACTCCGCTTCAGGATGTACAAGATTGCGAAGCAATCTCCCCATAGTTAAAGTAGGTTCAGTATAAGCATCAAAGAAGCCCTTCTCACGAACCGGAAACCACACTGGCTCCCCTTTAGCATCTGCAATTTGTTTCAGTCTTTCAGCAATACCTTCATCACTACGAAGGCCACTAATGCCAGTAGATTTATACGATTCCGTTTCTTCCAAGCTCTTAGATACCAGTCTGACGCCATACATCCGCTCATCTGATCCTTTAACTAAGTCTAGCTTTCTACGAATCCGATCTTCCGCGGAAACTTTGGCTACCGTTGTAAGTTCTCCACTTTTTATGTTTTCCAAATCACCTTTTAATGCGGAGTCGAGGGCAAACTGCCTTGAGAGCGCTTCGTATTCTGTTAGGACAAAATCCAGCTTGTCCGCTGCTTGAACTACAGACTGCGAAGAGGCTGCGGCAACCTCATCTGTAATGATATCTTTAGCAGCAAAATATGAAGTCAATCCTAGTACAGAAGATAAGAGCACTATGGAGCTGAATAGAATAACGAACAGCTTTATTCCAACGGATCTAATTTGTAGAGTCCATAGCTTTTTCATTATGTTCACTCCCTATAATGGAATAAGGGTACAGCCCTCCATTTCTGTACAAAGGCTGTACCCTGTTCATTCTTTAGTTTGAAGTATTTCCGTTTACCCTTTACTGGCTCCTGCGGTCAATCCATCTACAAGCAGACGCTGCAAGAATACAAACAAAATCATAATCGGAATAGAGATCAGAACAGCACCGGCAGAGAACAAGGTAAAGTTAGTGTTTTGGTTCGTGTTAACCATATCCCACATTCCAACTGCGACGGTCCAGTTTTCCTTCGTCCGTAAAATAAGTCTGGCAAAAATGAAATCGACCCAAGGACCGACAAACTGAGTCAGTGCCATGTAAGTGATCATAGGGCGTGACAAGGGAAGAATAATTCGCATAAAGATACCGAAATTGCTCGCCCCGTCTATTCGAGCCGCCTCATCCAAAGAACGAGGAATGGTGTCGAGGAAGCCTTTGGCGATAAAGGTCCCCCCGAGCGGCGCCCCGGCTGCATAAACGATAATCAAGGCAATATGCGTATCCAGCAAATTAAACTCCTTAAGGAGCATATAAATGGCAATCATACTCATAAAACCAGGGAACATCCCAAGGATCAGAACCGTAGATAATGCTGTTTTACGCGCTTTAAACCGGAATCTGGATACAGCATAACTGGTTAACAAGGTAAGTACTACACCGATAAGCATGGAGAATATGGCTATTTTCAATGTATTCGCATACCAAGTTCCAAACATATAGCTTGGTGACGTGAACAATTCTCTGTAGTGATCGAAGGTGAATTGTTCAGGGATAAACGTTTTGCTGTACAATGATTTACCAGGCCGGAAGGAAGCAAATAGAATCCAGAGGGCCGGATAGAGTGCCGCTATCGACAAAGCAATCAAGATGATGTAACTACCACTTAAGCGAATAAAGTTCGCGATCTTTCTGCTCATTGGATCATATCCTCCTCTTTGAATGATTTCGTCCGGCGGTAATTGTACAGGGAGAATGAAGCAACAATGATAAAGATAATAATCCCTATTGCCGAAGCCATGTTGTTTTTATTCTGATCAAGTGTTAATTTGTATAGCCAGGTTACCAGCAAGTCCGTGGAACCGGCATATTGATAATCACCATTTACAGGACTACCACCTGTTAATAGGAAGATCGCATTAAAGTTGTTAATGTTACCTGCGAATTGCGTAATTAAAGTAGGCGCTGTGGAGAACAATACCATCGGTAACGTAACAATACGGAACTTCTGATAACCTGATGCTCCATCCACCTCAGCGGCTTCATACATATCCCGAGGGATTGTAGTCAGTACGCCCATAATAAGTAACATTGAGACTGGAATACCAACCCACATGTTAACAATAATTACGGTAACCTTAGCCCAGAATGGATCTGTCAGCCATGGTAATCCGCCCATTCCAAAATACCCAAGGTATTGGTTGATCGGACCGAATTGACCGTTAAATAAATTGCGCATCAGCAGCAAAGAGATTAGCTGTGGTACTGCGTAAGGCACAATCAGAATAACTCTCCACATTCCTTTGAAACGAATACCTTTTTGGCTCACCAATAAGGCTACCAATAGTCCTCCGAAATATGTAGTAATCGTTGAAAGAACTGCCCAGATAATCGTCCATGTTAATACACCATAAAAGGTGTGGCTCCATGTTTTGAGAACTAATAAATTTCGGAAGGTCTGAAATCCAACCCAGTCCACCAATTTAGCGGGTGGAAGATGATCAGGTGCGGAATAGTTCGTAAACGCCAGCAGGATCATGAAGATGATTGGCATGATTGTAAAGAATAGAACACCAATACCCGGCAAGACCAAGAACGTCTGAGCGAACTTATAATCCAGTATATAGCGAACACTTTGTTTAAAGGTGTTTGCCTGAAGACCGTTATCGCGTTTCTCTCCAGTCTTATAAGCATCTTTAATGTTCAAATACCAAGCGAGGATTATGATGATAAGCATTAGAATGGTGATCAAGCTTTGAATCAAAATATAAATCGAGTGATCACCAGCTACCATCTTAGCAATGCCTTTTACTTTTACCAAACGGCTAGGGTTCTCTCCTAGTGTGACAAAACCCCATAAAGCAGTAGCAAGATTCTGAATAAAATAATAAACAGCGGCGGCTTCTACAACTAAAAACATGATTCCTTTGATGAATTGGCGGTTATATATTTGTCCCAATCCCATGAAAATCGTCGACAGTATTGCGGCCCTCGTGCGATGTCGCTGCATTTCGCTTCCGTTCTCCTCTCCGAGTGAAAATAAGAAGCTGCCCTCCGCTAAACATGCGACGGGCAGCTTGATTCACTGTATGCTGTTAAGACTGTGATTTATGATCCTTATTGCGATGAACTGTTGTTCAAATCTTTGATTTGTTGAACGGCTTTGTCCATTGCTGCTTTTGGATCTACACCCTTATCCCAAATTTCTGGGAGTGCTGCATTTACAGGGCTCCAAACGTTACCCATTTCAGGGATAGAAGGCATTGGTTGGGAACTCTTAGCTTGTGCTGCAAAAGCGGATACGAATGGATCATTAACGATTTGTGGATCAAGAAGCGCTTCGTTGTTAGTAGGAACAGAACCGATCGTTTTGTTCAGTAACAATTGAGCGTCTTTGCTTGAAGCAAAATGAGCGTACAATTTAGCAGCATTCGGATATTGAGTAAACGAGTTAACTGCGAAAATTTTGATACCAGAGAATGTGATGGCTGTTTTGCCATTTACTGTAGGGATCGGTGCGATACCAAGGTTATCTCCGAGAGCGGCTTTGTAGCCTCCAAGCTCCCAAGGACCAGTGATATCCATCGCTACATCACCAGAGTTGAACAAGCTGCGTTTGATATCACTATTGATATCTCCACTCTTAATTGGCAATGCTTCTTTCATTTTCACAAATTCTTTAAGTCCTGCAACAGCTCCATCATTAGCAAGTCCGATATCTTCTTTATCTGTACCGTCCTTACCGAACAGATATCCGCCATCGGAAGCGATAAACATGTAGTTGAAGTACAAGTTTCCTACTTCCCACATAATGCCGTATCTGTTCTTGGATTTATCGGTGAATGTTTTGCTGAAAGCAAGAACATCGTCAAAAGACTTAGGTGCTTCTTTAACGAGTGATTTATTGTAGAACAATGCATAAGTTTCTGCTGCTCTTGGGTAACCATACAATTCGCCTTCGTACGAAGATCCGATAATCGAAGCTTCAGTATTGCTAGCTTTTGTTTCTTCACCGAAGACATCGTTTGGAAGAACCAAGCTCGCACTTGCCGCTTTACCTAAGTTGTCGTGAGGAATAAGGATAACGTCTGCAGCTAATCCTGAAGGACCATCTTGCGTAAGTTTAGTTACTTGATCTGGTGGTGCCAACTCTTCGATCTTGACTGGAACGTTATATTTCGCTGTGAACTGCTTAGCAATTTCATCTGCGAATGGTCTTTCTTCCTTACTTTCCCATACGACTAGAGTCGCTCCATCTTCAGGGACAATCTCTCCTGTTGCAGCTGCATCTGTGCTCTCTGGCGCTGCAGTCTCTGTAGTGTTGTTAGCAGCATTAGTAGCTTTTGCTGCATTGTTTCCCCCGGCATTCCCATTGTTGTTCGAACCACACGCTGTAACGGACAGTGCCATAGAGACAGCAGCGGTGATAACCATCACTTTTTTCAACTTCATTACTTTAACCCCTCCCAATTTTAAAAAAGAATAAGATGGTAAAATAGTAGAACCAGAAACTTGCGCAAACGATTTCAGAAAAGCTAAAAAAAAAGTTATTCTTTTAGCTCGCTCCTTCTTGAGGTGCAATTCGCAGTGCAAGAAAGCGCTTCATTCATGAATACATCATACAACAGTATCGTTTGTTTTTAAAAACGTTTGCACATACCATATTTGACCATTTTCCATTAATTGATAAAGACTATAGGCATTTATCTCCATTTTTCACATGATATCTTTTAATTAATCGATAATTCATGTGTTTAAAAATGGAATTGTTAATTTATTTGCCCCTCATATCCCACAAATTCACTTTTCCTATAGATTTACAATTATCTGAGCGTAGAAACGCGCATATACTTAAGTGAAAATTTGTGCAATGGTTTGAACAAGAGTATTGAAAGCCCTTTTATTCCATGTTATAATCCAAATCGTTAAGAGGCACTCCAACATGAATCAACGCATCTATTGTCTGCCTCCTGTTTTATATAACTAAAAGGCAATGTTACTTATGAAAGGTACAACCTCGGACAAGCTACTTCGCGGCGGTTGTGCCTCTTTGTTTTGTGCAAGATTGCCTCATCATTTGCGCATGTTGCATAAAAAACTGTGCAACCAATAACAATAGCGACATTCTAACCTCCACGCGCTGTGGTCAATGGTTCGGAAAAGTATCGCTCACAAAACTTAAGCGTATGCTTTCGAGGTAGTTTTGCCGAAGCTGGTCAGGGAAGTA
>NZ_NFUX01000197.1:0-245 GCF_002264385.1 Paenibacillus sp. VTT E-133280 | reverse complement strand
GAGCCGACGGAGTGACCGGAGCAACGGGAGCCGATGGAGCGACTGGAGCGACCGGGGCAGATGGAGTGACTGGAGCAACCGGGGCTGACGGAGCAACAGGAGCGACTGGAGCCGACGGAGCAACGGGAGTCGCTGGAGTGACAGGAGCAACGGGAGCCGACGGAGTGACTGGTGCAACGGGATCCGATGGAGTGACTGGAGCAACGGGAGCCGACGGAGTAACAGGAGCGACCGGGGCAGATGGA
>NZ_NFUX01000010.1:0-121889 GCF_002264385.1 Paenibacillus sp. VTT E-133280 | reverse complement strand
AGCCCCATCCGGTATACCGGATGGGGCTACTTTTTTTGAAGCGCTGTTCTCGTTAGCTCATTATTTAAACATAAATTCTACGCGGGTTCCATCCGCATAATCTTCTAACTGATTGCCAACCCAGCTACCTGCGCCGCGGTTATCTTTTGGGGTTATGTATTCAATATCGGCCCCTTTTCCGCCTTCATTACACATGGCCATGGGCCATTCATCGCGGTCGTAGCCTTTTTTGGTGGGGATCCCTTTTAAGGATTCTTTGCGGTTGTCTTCAGCCTGCTCACGGTTAATCGTGCACGTCGCGGACTCCCCTTTGGCAATCGCGTCCTGAATGTGCTTAGCGGTTTCAGGATAACGATCTGATGGAAAGATCAGCTGAACAACTTCTGAATCGGATGTGGACGAGGGGGCTGCCGGATCTCCGTTCTGTTCATACCAATAACCGCCCAAAGCAAGTAACACAACAATGATGAGACTGGTGAGTAGTTTCTGTATTTTCAAATCTGCTCCTCCTTTTTTGGAACTTAAAATAGTATATCTTATATCATAATGCAGTGCGATTTAATATACTTAGGAAAAATAAGAGGAGGACGGTATTGGATATGGAGTATTTGATTACGATTGAAGATCAGACGCTTATAGCCTCTGCTGAAGATATTATAACTAGACGCTATGAATGGGAAAGGCACCATGTAGGGGCGGCGCTCCGTACTAAGACGGGGGAAATCTTTACAGCGGTACATGTAGAAGCTAGCATGGGACGAATTACAGTCTGTGCAGAAGCGATGGTGATTGGAAAAGCGATATCCGAAGGCTACAAGGAATTTGATGCGATTGTTGCGGTAAGGCATTCTGATCCGGACAGCGCGGAAAGAGAAATTAAAGTAGTTTCTCCCTGCGGGATGTGCCGTGAGTTAATTGCTGATTACGGGAAGGACTGCAAAGTTATTGTATCCGAGGACGGCCGGTTAGCTAAATATGATATTTCTGAATTACTACCGCTGAGATATACGAGGTAAATTGGAGAGTTTGCTCGGGAGCCACTAGGCTCCTTTTTTTATGGAGCCGTGAATTTATTCTGCAGTTCCTTACACTGTCCTAAATTAATTTACAACTTCATGTCCATTCGCTGAGTTCATGTCACTAGTATCCCCATACTATAACTTAAAAAAGTTAAAAGGATGTGAGAGTGGATGGAACAGCGCAATCTTCGAAATATGGTTGACTCGGCATCGAGGTTTGTGAGCGATGTTCAGTGGCAAATGGCGTATCGTAAATTGCAAATGGCTCCGGCAGATTCGGAAACGGTGCCTTCTGCTCAGAAATTGTTGAATACCCTTTATTTTCTGCAAGGAAAAGGATGGATTAGTGGACAACATGATTATTTGGAAAGCGCGGATGAGTTCAATGGGGAGCTGAAAAATACTAGCGGGCAATATGCGGCCCTTCACGGCTATGAGCTGGGCGCAATCAATAATCAGACGGCAGCACTAATAGACAATCAGCGGGATTGGGTCGTTAGCAGTGCTATTCGCTGGTATAATTCCGGTGGAATCGTAACGATAAGTTATCACGCTCAGTTGCCAGGGACAGCTCCTGCTTGGACTAATGTTTCTACGAGCATAAGCAACGCTGATTTTGACAAATATATAACCCCGGGTACCACTCAGTATAATGCACTGATCGCTGATCTGGATAAGATAGCTCTTTCTTTAAAAAAACTAAATGATGCAGGTGTTCCTGTGCTCTGGCGGCCGTATCATGAAATGAATGGCGGATGGTTCTGGTGGGGGAAGAAGAGCAACTACGTGGGACTGTGGAACCTTATGTTTGACCGTTTCACCAGCTATCATAAGCTGCATAATTTATTGTGGGTCTGGAGCCCAAATGCCAAAAATCAGTGGAGTGATGACCCTGTCGAATACTACCCAAGCGGTGATAAAGTAGATGTGCTGGCACTAGATATCTATGATGGGGATTTTAAGGGAAGTCACTATGATAGTCTATGGGATCTGGGTCGTGGAAAAGTGATCGCGATTGGAGAAAATGGAGAGCTACCGTCCCCTGCACTACTATCTAAATCACAGCCCAAATGGTCTTATCAGATGACCTGGGGCAAGCTTCTTTATGAGAAGAATACCGATGCGGTAATTAGAGCCTTTATGAACGACAGCTTTGTATTCACACGGGAAGAGTATGCTGCTGAGGCGGCAATTGTGGAAGCTATGGGAGATAGTGTGCTGCAGAGTGGACTATGGGGACAATATTACAATAATATGACCCTTAGCGGCGCTCCTGCGCTGACGCGAACGGATGCTAACATCCAATTTTCGTGGAAACAGGGTTCGCCTGATCCAGCCATTCGCATCGACGCTTTTTCAATACGGTGGAGTGGTAAGCTTACTGCAGCCTATAGTGAAACCTATACCCTTTACACCTCCTCTGATGACGGGGTGCGGGTGTGGATTGATGGTGGGCTGATCATTGACAGTTGGGTGAATCAGAGTGGGCAAGAGCGAAAAGGCAGTGTGAATCTGATTGCAGGCAAGCTGCATGAAATAAAAGTGGAGTACTATGAGAATGTGGGAGACGCGCGGATTGTATTGCAGTGGGAAAGTCCTAGCCAACCCAAAGGGGTTATTCCAGCAGGAGCATTTTATCTTCCTTAAGGCGATATCCGAACGGATTCGAGCATCCGAATATTAGCAAAAAAGCCCCGGATTCCAGGGCTTTTTTTAATGTGAAAAAATCTCAGATTTGTTCACGGTAGCTAATGTTGTTGGCGATCTTCTCGTCACGAACAGCTTTGCGCAGAACATCTTTGACGGTTTGAGCATCATGAATTTTTCGGAAAAGAAGCTGAGGCGCTGAGGCATCATCTGAAAATACAGTTAATGTACCGATGCCGAGCATCCGGTCCATGATAGATTGTGCTACGGATAAATCGCGTACACGCAGTAATTCGATCTCTTCAACATTTTTACCGATAAGTCCGGTCTTTACCATAATGCGCTGGCTTGTAATGGTGTACGTAGTCGTGTTTAGGCGTACGATTCCTTTGAGGCGATCAGAGATACTGGCTGGTTTGCCTTTCCAGAGAACGACTTCTTGAGTAGCATTTGGATTTGCTGATGGACGGCGGGCGGTCACTGGAGCGGTGCCGTCCATGCTAGTTCCGCATTCTCCACAAAATTTAGCGCCCTGCTTATATTCTGATCCGCAGGTTGTGCAATAAGGCATAAATACCTCTCCTTCCCTGATTACAATTAAAATAATTATAACATAATAGTCGTTTTACATAAATTTCATTTGCGCTTTACACAAACCGACATTATTCTGTTAAGTGGAGGGATAAATAATGAAAAAAGTGTTACTAATAGGAACGCTAATGCTGACTGTCATCCTTAGCGCCTGCAGCAATAATAATTCAACTTCATCGGCACCTGCCTCGGAAGAAGAAGTGCAGGAAACCGTGCAAAACTTCTACAATGAAATGTCTAAACTTGATGAATTAGGAAAATCATCTTTAGCGGAGTTCAACGAAGCTATTGCTGCTTATTCAGCAGGAGACCTTTCGGACAGGCAGCTGGAGAAGAAGATTAACGAATTCCAGAAGACCGCAACAGACCTATCCAATCAGGCTGAAAAAGTGAAAATTTCCTCTAGCTTGCCCGAAGACATTCGTAAGCTGCTTGATGAGTCTAAGATTGCTTTTCAAAGTGCTTATTCTCTAAAAGAACAGGCCTCTCAAGGTGCTGATTCCGCAGAGGTCACTGCTGAGAAGTTCGAGGAATTGAATCAGAACGCTGACGTCGCGATGCTATACGGCATTTCCAAGCTTAATGAAGCAAGAGAAGCAACAGGACTCATCGATGCTGATGGTCAATCCACCGCTGAATCAGAGAAAGTTCAAGAATAGATCGGAAGTTAGACGCTGAACAGTTCAACTGTCAGCGTCTTTTTGATGCGATGTTGAGCTTGAGTAGAGGTAACACTGATAATCCTATAAATAAACCAGCTACGATTCCTTTTGTGAGGTCTGAGAGGGTACTGCTTTGATATACGAGGGGGTATAGACACAGGAATAATACAGGAATTAGGATGAGCAGGGCATTGTTTTTTTTCAAGTGGAAAGCTCCTCTCAATTAGATATACATTATTATACAACTTTTAAATGAAGAGGAGGATTTATAAAAGGTATCTTTTTCCTGATTATTGATTATTCAGCGAAGGTGTGGATATAATACAAACATACGTTCGTGCATAGCGGAATAAGTATAGAAATTAGGGAGGGGATACCATGGGCAAAAAGCTGGAGAAAAACGGACTTTGGGAAAGCAGCCGCATGATGCTGCCGGAGCACAAGGTAAGAATTATTAGGGATGAACGGGAGACGCTGCGCCGCATCAAGCCTATTCTTGATGAGCAGAAGCTGGAGGAGATCGAATGTACACTGGCCTTATCGTTACGGAGTCATGTGCGCGTCACTGCTGTGCTGTTTGATCCTTTTGAGAATAAGACAATAAGTGGTTTTGTGACTTCCATTCACACCCACTCGCGTGAGTTTAAGCTGCAGTGGGCGGAGGAATGGAAGTGGATCAATGTAGATGACCTCGTGGAGGTTTACATCGTTTAATGCTGAGAACCGCTGACTTCACTTTTTTCATAAGCAATTAGGGTCACCGTTGGGTTGCCGGTCAGATGTGCAATGGAAGCTTCGGCATTTCGAATAATTTCGAGCGCTTCTTCCTGCTCGCTCAGGGCAGCAACTTTATAGCTATCGCTATGAATGTCCATATGTGTTCCCACCTTTCGCTAATATTTTGCCCTTTTTTGTGGAATTGATCCAAGGTGGAGAAGCTATGAATAAGTGCTTTTCAGGGGAGATCTCGGGGATACCGGGGTCTTTTTTTTGCTGATGCAAGCAGGGGTATTAGTACAAGCGAATGGGGGAGCGGGATCATTGATTATACCAAGGGGTGATTCTATGCTGACTTTAGATCAAGTGAGGGACAAATCGGCGGCGAGGCTTGTTGGGCTTCATCCTGTTTTGGCAGCAGGGGCGAAGGCTTTGATTCAGCAAAGCTATGCCAGAGGAGTGCCCATCGTTATTACTCAGGGGTTACGGTCGATTGCTGAACAAAATGCCTTGTATGCGCAGGGGAGAAGTAAGCCTGGACCTATAGTTACCAACGCCAAGGGTGGAACCAGCTATCATAATTATGGCCTTGCGTTTGACTTTGCGCTTTTGCTGCCGGATGGAAAAAGTCTTTCCTGGGATATGAATCGTGATGGTGATAAAGATAAAATTGCGGACTGGCAAGAGGTTGTACAGGTGGGAAAACAGCTAGGGCTTGAGTGGGGAGGAGACTGGACGTCTTTTAAAGATTATTCACATCTGCAAATGGCCTTCGGCTTAACCACGACTCAACTTCGGGCAGGTAAACGTCCTACGACGGATCAGGTCAATGAAGCTTTAAAAAGGATTACTGGGGAGGATGAGCAGGTGAACAAAGATGTTAAAGTAACAATAACCTTAAACGGTGCTAAACTTACGGATGGTGTTCTTGATACCGGCATAACGTATGTACCCGTACGTGCTCTAGCTGAGGCGCTTGGAGCAAAGGTTACGTATGACGCATCGAGTAAGACAGTGAACGTAGTAAAAGAGTAAAGCTAATCATGTATAGACAGTGCCACCCAAGGGGAAGTTATCAATGATAACTAACCATAAAGGGAGGCATAACGTTGTGAATAAGCTAATAACAAGCCTTGCATGCTGCACTGTACTGTCATTGAGTATAATGGGAGCTAGTTACGCTAATCCAATCGGGTCAGCCGCATTAGGCGGTATCCCGAACGCGAATACGGGCATGGACGGTACCATGAATAACACTCGGATGATGAATACGGAAGGCAATCTAATGAACGGTACTACGGGAACGATGAATCAGCATGAGAGCATTATGAGAGATAAGATTCGCACAGGGGAAAATTATAGACCTAACACCACTAACTACAATGACAACTACACCCGGGATAACTACAACAGAAATACGGTAACTCCACTATCCAACACTACAACAGACGGTAAATATCGGGCAACCAGCACAACTACGAATACTGGAACTACCAGCAGAGGATCTAACTGGGGCTGGCTCGGATTGTTTGGACTCTTGGGTCTTGTCGGAATGAGAAGCAGAAGTGACGAACGCAGATAAACGACATGCTTAATAACCCGTGTCGGCATATGCTGGAACGGGTTATTTTTATGGCATAAATATTTTTTCGAAAAAGTATTGCACGTTATCGAAATTCGTGATATTATATTTCTTGTCGCTTAATACATAAACAACGTATGGAGCAACAACACATAATATGCCGGGGTGGCGGAACAGGCAGACGCACAGGACTTAAAATCCTGCGGTACGTGAGTACCGTACGGGTTCGACCCCCGTCCTCGGCATCACAGTGAAAACCTTGAGAAATCAAGGTTTTTTTGTTTTTCTTAAAGGAAAGCTTCTATAATAAGCTAGGGTTCTGTGTGTCTGGAAATAACATTCGAGTATACAGGACTCAAGGTCATAATACTCCTTTTCAGTGCTTGTATAATAACAAGTTCTAGAAGGGGGTTTTTATTATGGTTAGAATTAAACAAATTAAGAACAACAAAGCAGTGGTATAGACAGAAGCGTTGTCGCAATTTTTGTTCTGGAAGAAAGAACAGGAAGCCAGCGAACAAACAAGGATTATGAATAACATGTGCGGCTTTTCTTCAAGAGGTGCAGCAACTCATTCGAGACTGTAGAACATCTGAAAAACAATCTGTTTGAATATCTTGGACAAGAAGGCATCAAGCCATGCACCTATAACAATCGTCAAGTTACGAACCTGCCCTGCAGCGAAAGGAAATACGCCAGTGTTTGTCGAATCGGTAAGGGAAAAGCAATGGCTCTGCCGGCGTTTACTATTAGGCGGTACGCTGCTGCAGGTGATAGTTATTGTGACCGCTGTGTTATGATTACACTGCTCAAACCAGATATTTTCTGATTAAAGCCGATTTAATGAGGGGAATGTTGTATTTTGTGCAGGAATTTAAATCGAAATAGTGAATTTGCTTTCTTCCCGTTCCATCGCAGTTACATCATTGCCAAAAAGGGGAAATAAGAGTTCAAAAGTTCAATGTTATAGTTCAAATAGATAGCAAAGCGGAGTGATCGATATTCTGGAATTATCCATGGAACATCTTGATGATCTGGTGAAAGTGACACATGCGCTGTCTACGGAGCTTAGATTGAGAATGCTGGAGTTGTTGAACATCCGAAGAATGAATGTAGTGGAGCTGGCTGAAGCGCTGGAGATACCGGTATCCACCGCCGCTTCGAATGTGAAGGTGCTGGAACAAGCCAAGCTGATTGAGACCGAGCTGCTGCCTGCTTCGCGCGGAGCCATGAAGGTCTGTAGCCGCATCTATGATGATATCAAGATCGTCATAAATGTACCGGAACGTCGTGCGCCGGCGGATCAAGGCGATTATTGCTATGAAATTGAGATGCCGATCGGTAACTTCACAGCTTGTGAAGCAGCGCCAACCTGCGGCATGGTTAGTGAGACAGGGCCGATTATTGTGGAGGACTCGCCGGCGGGCTTTTTCCATCCTGACAAGGTTCATGCCCAGCTACTCTGGCTGCGCAAGGGCTATCTCGAGTACCGCTATCCGCTGGAAATTCCGCAAGGGGCTGCCATCCGCCTGATTCAGTTCTCGATGGAAATCTGTTCCGAGGCGCCGAATTATGAGAATGACTGGCCTTCGGATATTACGCTGTGGATCAATAATGTGGAGGTTGGTACCTGGACGTCGCCCGGTGATTTCGGCGGCAGACGCGGGAAGCTGAATCCTTCCTGGTGGCTCGATACGGGAACGCAATTCGGCTCGCTCAAGACCTGGAGTGTAGACAACACCCGCAGCACCATTGACCACCAAGAGATATCAACCGTCAATCTAAGCCAACTGAGGCTTACTAAGCAGAACCATGTGGATCTGCGGGTGGGTGTGAAGGAGAATGCGGTATTCAAGGGCGGAATGAATCTGTTCGGCAAAAAGTTCGGCGATTATGAACAGGATCTGGTGATGAAGATTTTTTATACCGTACAGTAATCAGGAGTGATTGATTCTGACAGCAAAGTGATGAACATGCGAAGAACCTGATGCCATAGGCAAAGGTTCTTTTTTCTATGCATTCTACGATTGACATTTCAGAAGATTCTGTAATAATTAATACATAATTATTGTAATAAAACAAAAATATTGTTCATAAGGAGCGTGTGCAGTTTAATGGCAACCCAGCACTATATCAAGGATTATCCGCGGCCGCAGTTCGTCCGTAACGACTGGCAGAGCCTTAACGGGGAATGGGATTTCCGGTTTGATGATGACAACATTGGCGAGCGGGACAAATGGAATGAGCATCTGCACGGGGATTTGAAGATACAGGTTCCTTTCACTTATGAGACGCAGGCCAGCGGAATCGGCGAGACCGCCTTCCATCCTTATGTATGGTATGAGCGGGAACTGAAGCTTCCTGCTGATTTGAACGGTAAGCGAGTGATACTCAATTTCCAGGCAGTCGATTATACCGCTAAGGTATGGGTTAATGGCTGCTTCGCCGGTGGGCATCAAGGCGGTTATGCGGCCTTTTCGCTGGATATTACCGATTATGTGAACACTGGTGCAGGAGTGTACAACCGGCTGATAGTCAAAGCGGAAGACAGCCAGAGCTGTACACAGCCGCGGGGCAAGCAGCGCTGGGTGGATGAGAACTTCGAGTGCTTCTATGTGCAGACAACGGGAATCTGGCAAAGTGCGTGGGTAGAGTATGTATCGCCCTCCTATCTCAAGGCTGTCAAAATCACGCCGGATCTTGATAACCGCTCGGTACGTTTTGAATATCAGACACAGGCAGCGGAGGATAATCTCCGCCTGGAGACCCGGATCAGCACGCAGCAGAAGACATTTAAGCAGGTCTCGCTGCATGTAGACCGGGCCTGGCTGCAGCTGGATGTGGAGCTGACCCATGAAGCGAATGGCCCGTGGAAGCTGCAGTCATGGTCACCTGCGGCACCGGCGCTGTACGAAGTGGAGTTTATTTTATATAAAGATGATCTGGTCATTGACCGGGTATATTCCTACTTCGGCCTCCGCAAAATTTCCATCGAACAAGGCAAGGTGCTGCTTAACAATACGCCTATGTATCAGCGGCTGATTCTGGATCAGGGCTATTGGCCGGAAAGCCACTTGACCCCGCCGTCAGAAGAGGCGCTGATTGCCGATATCGACGCAATTCTGGCTATGGGTTATAACGGCGTGCGTAAGCATATGAAGATCGAGGATGCCCGGTTCCTCTACTGGTGTGATGTGAAAGGCCTGTTGGTTTGGTCGGAGATGGCGGCGACTTTCGAGTTCAATGATGAGGCAGTGGAGAGCTTTACGAATGAATGGACAGAGATTGTGCGCCAGCAGTATAACCATCCTTCAATTATCACCTGGGTGCCTTTTAACGAATCCTGGGGTATTCCGCAAGTCTACACGAATAAGCAGCAGCAGAAATTTACGGAAGCCATTTATCATCTGACCAAAGCTATTGATCCTAATCGTCCGGTCATTGTGAATGACGGATGGGAGCATACAATCAGTGACATCATCACCCTGCATGATTATGAGCAGAGCGGAGATGCCTTGCTAGAGCGTTATGCTGACTCCGGCAGCGTACTAGGCGGAGGATTATCTTTCAACAACTGGAAATATGTGATGGCAAAAGGCTATGAATACCGCAGCCAGCCGGTGATGGTCAGTGAATTCGGGGGCATTGCTTTTAATTCCGACGAAGGCTGGGGCTACGGAGAGCAGGTAAGTAATGAGGAGGCGTTCATCGGGCGGTTCAGCAAGATTACGCAGGCAATCAAGGACACGCCTTATATTTGCGGATACTGCTACACGCAGATTACGGATGTCCAGCAGGAAGTGAACGGACTGCTAACAGCGGACCGGACGCCGAAAATTCCTCTGGAAGTGATCCGGAAGATCAATTTGTCAGCAGCAGAATAATCATAACTTTGTTGCCCAAAAAACGGTCAATTATCGGTTCAATGACAAGGTGAAGCAGATTAGAATCTTGTTTGAAAGCACTTACATGTGAGTGTGTTCAACAGGTTTCATAATTGAAGATCAAGAGGAGGGGCTTATTTGTTGAAAAAATTATTCACCTCGCTGTCTGCTTCCCTGTGTCTGCTTCTGGTCCTTACAGCCATCCCGGCTTTTGCAGCGAATGGCCCGGTAGTGTGGGGCACATCATCCACGATTACCGATATTAACACCTTCACGGATGCTGGCACCGATGCCCGCGGGCTCAGACCCGGAACCTTCGGGGCTGAATATGCTCGGATGATTAAGCTGGCGAACGGGGATTGGCTGGCGGTGGCCGCCATTTACGACAACAACGGCTACACCAAAGTCTCCTGGGGCGGCACCCGGCTACAGGTCTTCCGTAGTACAGACAACTGCCGCACCTGGTCGCTGATGTCCACTCTATGGGAGGACGGGCGTGACCTGGACAACGGGCAGTTTGTACAGTTGGCAAATGGCGACCTTCTGCTGGCGATGCGTTCTGTCCGCTGGCAGGAATCGTATAAGCTCAGAGTGTATAAGAGTGTGAATGGAGGCGCGAATTGGAGCTTCTTGAGTACAATCGACGAGAATAACGGCACCGCAGGTTCTCTTGGAAACCCGGATAAGGGTGTATATGAGCCGCATATGCAGCTACTAAATGACGGCTCGGTAGCTGTCATGTATGCGAGTGAGAAGCATGTAACTGAGAATCCTTCCTACAGCCAGATCCTCTCCGAGAAAATTTCCACCAATGGCGGAGCCAGCTGGGGGAATGAGATTTATGTAGCCTGGGACCCATCTAACGCCGGAGCGCGTCCAGGTATGCCGGTTTGGAGCAAGATGACAAACGGACAGTATATTGTCGCTTTTGAAGTCTGCGGAACGCAGAACTGCAAAATTTTCACTAAGAAAAGTACGGACGGCAAGACCTGGTCCAGCGGCATCGGCACCCAGGTACCGACCAATCAGCAGGGCGGGCCTTATCTCCTCTCCTTAACTGATGGCCGTCTGCTGCTCAGCTCCAACTCCAATGTGCTGTCTTTAAGCAACGATTACGGCAATACATGGGTGGATAACGATGTACCGGCATTCGGGAATTCGTGGTGGACTGCAATGTACCAGACGGGTGCAAATGAAATTGCGATGGTTGATTCTGTGGAGCGGAGTGTCGGCGGGCATAATGTCCAGGTCCGTTTCGGTACACTCAGCGGTGCGTACAGCAATGATTTTTCTGCGAATGACAGCGGATGGGTTCGTTATGGGGGAACGTGGGCTGTGAGCGGCGGAACCTACAACCTGAGCTCGGTCAATGCGGATAAATCGGTCCTTACCCCATACCCTTCCAAAATGAACTACACGTTGGAGGGCGACATCAGGCTGAATAATGCGGGCCAGGGCAGTCTGATCTTCAATCTGACCAATCCGGGCACTGGAGCCGATTTGCAGAAAGGCTACGCCGCAGGTATTGATTCCGCAGGCCAGGTCTGGCTGGGACGCTTCAACAACGGCTGGACACCGCTGCAGACGGTAGCAACACCTATTGCAGTAAACACCTGGTATCATATGAAGGTGGTTGTGAACAGCGGGAACATTAAGTTATACGTCGGAGATATGACCACGCCTAAGATCAACATGAACGATGCAGTATATACCTCTGGTACCATCGGGGTGCGGGGCGGCTTTAACAACAGCGTCAGCTTCGACAATATTACAGTGAACTAATCTGAAAATTTTGGAGCCCTTAAGGGCTTCTTTTTTTTGATAACGCAAGTCTATCTCTGCACCGTACGATTCTCCACCTGCCATACGATCGTCTACCTTCTGGGGTTCCCCTCGTTATTAATATCTTTCGTTTGTTCACCAATGAGCGGCGGTTTGTCGGTTCAACACATGCGGTATTCCCTGTAGAGTAAGAGTCGAGAAAGCCCTTACATAAACGCAGAGGGGCTCTCGCATACAAACTTTTTTGACGAGAGGGTTGTTCAAATGAGGATGAATAAGAAGTTCACAAGTTTGCTGTCGGCCGGGCTGACGCTGGCCCTGATCCTGCCGGGATGCTCATCCGGTAACAAAGAGAACGGTGAGCAGGCCAAGGCGGTAAATGAACCGGCAAAAACAGAGAATGCAGGCGGCAGTCCGGTAGAGATATCTTTCTGGAACATGTTCGGCGGCGGGGAAGGGGATTTCGTAGACCAGATCATCAAGGGCTTCAATGACTCCCAGCAGGAAGTAACGGTCAAGCAGCTCCGTCTGGAATCCAACGAGTATTATGCGAAGCTAAGTACAGCGCTGTCTTCCTCCAAAGGCCCTGATGTTGCCATTGCCCACGTGGATCGGATCTCCCCGTTCGTGAAAGCACAGCAGATTGTGTCTGTAGATGAGCTGGCTTCCAAGGTTGGCTTTGACCTGAAGGAGATCTCTGAATCCAATATTAAGAGTGTGACCTACGATGGTAAACCTTACGCTGTCCCGCTGGATACTCACTTCCATATGTTCTACTACAACAAGGATATTCTGCAGAAGGCCGATCTGCTGAACGAAGACGGCACCCCTAAGCTGGGCGAAATGACACCGGCGGGCTTCGAGCAGACGCTGGCGGATATTCAGGCCAAAGTGCCGGATGTTCAGGCGATGGCGATTAACACTCCTTATTTTCAAGAGCCGTTCCTGAATATGTACTATGAAGCCGGCGGGGATATCCTAAATTCGGATATGACCAAAGCAAGCATCAACAATCCGCAGGCACTGGATGTCCTCAAATTCTACCTGGACATCTATAACAACAAATACTCCGATCTTAATGATAAAACGCCTTGGGATACCTTCCATAACGGCAAAGCTGCCTTCTGGTTCGGAGGGGTATGGGAAGCGGGACTGTTACTAGGAGATGAGTCACTGCATATCGGCGCTATGCCGCTTCCTCCGATCTTCGGCAGCCAGACGCATTGGGCCAGCTCCCATACGCTTGTAATCCCGTCTTATGTAACTGCTGAGAAGCAGGAGGCCGCAGCCAAGTTCATGAAGTATTTCTCTGAAGTTGGTGGAGAGATCTGGGGACAGGCAGGACATGTGCCTGCGAATAGTAAAGTAACCACCGGCGATGCTTATAAGAGCCTGCCTTACCGCAGTGAATTCATCGAAGCGCAGAAGACCGTGAAATTTGCTCCGCCGACAGATAAATACACAACAATCATTACTACTATTTCCGAAGAACTGCAGAACATTATTTTCGGCAGCGAGACTCCCGAAGACGGGTTGGCAAAACTGGAGAAACAGATTAACGAAGTGCTGGAGAACTAACTCATTCTGCCGGAAAGGGGAGGTCCCTGCCTGTAAGGCGGGGGCTGACTCCAGGCATAAGCGCCATTTTGATTGAAGGAGAGTATGACCGATGGAGCGGACTTTAAGAGAGAATAAGGCTGCTGCGCCTCTTCGCAGGGCAGAGCCTATACACCTACTGAAGGAACTGAAAGCCATTTTGTACCTGATTCCGTTCCTGGTACCATTTGCGGTGTTCTATCTGTGGCCGGTAATCCGCGGAGCCTGGATGAGCCTGCATGTTTGGGGCATTCAAGGGATGCAGAAGTACGCCGGTTTGGCTAACTATAAGAAAATTCTGGGGAATTCGGATTTCTATTCGTATTTGTGGAACTCTTTCTACTTTGTATTGCTATGCGCACCTACCGTACTCGTACTGGGACTCATACTGGCACTGATTATCAATCAGAGAATTTGGCTGCGGACCCTGATACGCTCCGTGTTCTTCCTGCCGTATGTCCTGTCGGTCTCCGTGGTCAGCTTCATCTGGCTGAAACTGTTCGACGCGAAGAACGGTCCAGTGAACGCAGCTCTGGATGTACTGGGCATCCATGCAGATATCAACTGGCTCACCGATCACAGATTTGTGTGGTGGGCGATTACGATTGCGACAGACTGGTGGAGCGTGGGATTTGTGATGGTGCTGTTCCTTGCCGGACTGCAGGAAATCCCCACCGATCATTACGAAGCGGCGAAGATTGACGGCGCCAATGCCTGGCAGCGATTCTGGAGCATTACACTGCCGGGGCTGTCGAGCGTAATGAAGATCCAGATCTTTTATCAGATTATCAACTGCCTTAAGCTGTTCGGACAGGTGCAAATTATGACCGGCGGCGGGCCGGGAGATTCCACCAATACCATGATCCGGTATATTTACGTTACAGGGTTCAAGAAAGACATGTTCGGCCTGGCCGCAGCGCAGTCGATGATCTTCTGCTTCATCATGCTGTTGATCGCCGTGGTTCAATTTAAAATCACAGACCGGAAAGACGGATAGGAGGGAGATATTCATGAAAAAGCTCGCTTTAAATATCGCTGCTGTTCTGCTTGCGCTGCTGTTTATTTTCCCGCTAATCTGGATGTTCCTCACCTCCCTGAAGCCTGATGGTGTGAACGTATATACGCTGGCTGATTGGGTGAAATGGTCAGATCTGAATACCGATAACTATGTCAAAGTCATACGGGAATCGCAAATTCTGCACTGGACATGGAACAGTCTGGTCATTGGTGTCCTCACGACCGTAATCTCCCTTCTGCTTAGCTCGCTGGCTGCATTCTCGTTCTCCAAGCTGCCATTCCGGACACGGGGAATATTCTATGTGCTGATCGTTTCAGGTCTGCTGATTCCGACGGAAGCAATACTCATTCCGCTTTATGAAACTGCGCTGCATCTGCAGCTGATTGATAACATCTGGGCGATTGTCCTGCCTGGACTGACCAACCCTATCGGCATTCTGCTGCTGAAGCAATTCATGGACGGGGTACCCAAGGATTACATTGAAGCCGCGCAAATCGACGGTAGCCGCAGCTTCCGGTTATGGTGGAGCATCTGTCTGCCGCTTACACGCTCAGCCATGGTTTCTGTGGGAATCTTCTTCTTTATCCTCTCCTGGAATAATTTCCTGTGGCCTTATCTGGCCATTACTTCTGAGGAAAATATGATTCTTTCGGCAGGGCTGCCCACCTTTTTGTCGAATAATAACATGTCGCTCAATCTGATTATGACGGCAAGTACAATCGCGGCGGTTCCGACAATCATTGTCTTTATTCTGCTGCAGCGGCATATTGTCCAGGGCGTGGCGATGTCCGGCGTCAAGGGTTAATCTTTAAGATTTCCAGTCTCAAGACTCTACAACGAGAAAGGATATAGGGCATGCTTAAATCTCCAGAGAGTACTGCCAGGCCCTTGCGCTTCCGCTTGATATCCTGGATCAAAATAATGAAGAGCAGCATGCGCTATAAGTGGATGCTGCTTCTCGTTCTCTTCTCCTTGACACCGCTGGTGGTCATGGGGATTATTTCATTTTCGATCTCCAAATCAACGATTAATCACAAAGTAACGGAGTATTCCGAGCATCTGCTGTATCAAACCGCCGACAATCTGGATACGCGGCTGGGTGTCTACAAGGACATGATGATGCAGGTGCTGAACAACAACGAGATTGTGGGTATGCTGCGGACTCTTGATCGGACAGACGCGGCCAGCTATGATGTGGATAGTCTGTCGCTGACGACAAAGCTGTCCACGATTGTAGCGATTAATCAGGATGTGCAGTCCATTTCTTTTGTATCCGGGAAACATTATATCAAGGGAATCTACCGCTGGAACAAGCGAATCCCTGCCGAGGTGGAGCCGTTCCTGCAGACCCTTGAGGGCGGCAGTAATTTCCGCTGGTATCCGACCCGTTACGGGACCTATGTGGACAGTTTGAATTCCCAGAGTACACACGTCTTCTCGGTAGCCAAGCAATTGTATAAAATATCCGATGACAGCCCACTGGGAATTGTTGCTGTCCTGGATATTCGTGAAGATGTCATAAAGGAGCTGATCTCGAAGGCGGTGAGCAACAACCGGGATCTGCAAAGCTTTGTAATGGACGGGCGCGGTATGCTGGTCTCGTATCCGGACAGCCGGCTGATCGGCAAAAGTGTGACTGAGGTGCTGGGTCAGGCGGGTTACGAGAGGCTCATTCATTCTGGACCGGAGGAAACGAGATTCCCGCTCACTTACAACGGCGACAGCCTGATCGTGAATGCCAAGAAGCTTCACACCAATGATTGGGTAGTTGTGAATGTCATTTCTAAGGCTGCGCTGTACCAGGATTCGAACCGTCTGCTGCAGATCTTTATCTTCGTCGGGCTGCTTTGTATATTCTTCTCGGTTATTGCCGCGCTTGTGCTGGCGAATTCCATCACCAATCCGATTCTGAAGATGATCCGTTTGATGCGGCAGGTGATGTCCGGCGAACTCAGCGTCCGCTACAAAGCCAAAAGCCGGCATGACGAATTCGATATCCTTGGTGATAATTTCAACTATATGGTTGCGCGGATAGATGAACTATTGAAAGCGGTATATCTAGAGCAGGACCAGAAACGGATGGCCGAGCTCAAGGCACTGCAGGCGCAGATTAACCCGCATTTTCTCTACAACACGCTGGATATTATTAAATGGACGGCCCTGATTCAGAAAGCCAACAACGCGGCAGAGATGGTCAGCTTATTGTCACGGCTGCTGCGGATCAGTCTGGGCAAGGGTGAAGAAACCGTTACGCTGGAAGAGGAAATTGAGCATGTGCAGTGTTATCTGGGCATTCAGAGATTCCGCTTCAATTTCAATATTGAGACATTCGTTGAAATGGACGATGAAGTCCGCCACCTGCGGACGCCCAAGCTGATCTTGCAGCCGATTGTCGAGAACGCGATTATCCATGCTTTTGGGGATATGGGGTCCGGCGGCAGCATCCGCATATCCTGCCGCAAAGCGCCGGGAAACCTTGTATGGTTCGAGGTGGCAGATAACGGTAAGGGGATGGACCCCGCATTTGCCCGCAGTCTGCTGACCGAGCAAGCGCCGGATGAGGATAAATCGGGAGGCATAGGATTGGCGAATGTGGATGAACGAATTAAGCTCATTTGCGGAAAAATGTACGGTATCGAGATCCAAAGTGAGCCCGGCACAGGAACGTCAATACGGATCAAGCTGCCTTTGATGACAAATGACATAAGGGGGAATCGCTGAGATGCACCGGGTCATTATCGTAGAAGATGAATTTATCGTGAGATATGGTATCCGGTCGATGATTAATTGGGAGACCATCGGGATGGAGGTCACCGGTGAAGCGTCGAATGGCCGGGAAGCGCTGGCGTTGATGGCAACCGGACTGCCTGATATCCTGATTACCGATATTAAAATGCCGGTGATGGACGGCATTGAGCTGATAGCCGAGGTGCGGAGGCTCTCAGCGGATATTAAGATCATCATCCTCAGCAACCTCGAAGATTTCCAGTATGCGAAGGAAGCAATTAAACACAGTGTATCCGAATATATGATCAAATCGGATATGATGCCCCGTGACTTTGAGCTAGTATTGCTTAAGCTGAAGGAAAGTCTGGAGGTAGTGCAGAAGAACACGGCAGTCCATTCTCAGGGTGTTCACCCGGAGCCGGTACATAAGGAAAGTTTCCTGATGGATCTGATTGATCGGGGGCCGGTTCAGGGTCAGATAGACAGACATAAACTCACGCAGGCGGGACTCACTGATTCACGGCCGCTGTATTTGCTACATATCAGCCTGAGCAGCGGCGTTGAGCCAAGGTATGGGCAAGGACAGACCGTGGTCCGCAGTATGCTGGAGCAGATTTGGAATGAAAATACCCTCGGCTACGAAATTTTCTCTGACAGGCAGGGTGAACTCAATATTATAGTGACCACAGACCTCACGGCAAAGCCTGCAGTTGCTGATCGGATAGACCTCTTGCGCAGCCGCAGTGAAGAGCTTATTCAATGCTTATCCAGACGATGCGGCTGGACGGCGACTATAGGCATTAGTGGTGTAACCAGGCAGTGGACAGAGGTGAAGATTGCCTATGCTCAGGCCGTGGATGCAGCCAAGCAAAAGCTGTTTATGGGAAACGGGCGTGTCCTGATTCACGGGAGCGATGAGCTGCTGGCGCAGGTGGCGCCGCCTCATGCGCTCCAGATCAGCAGCCACCAGATTCAATCCATGGTGTACGCTTTCCAGTCCAGAGAGCTGACGGAATATCTGGAGCAGCTGTTCGGACAGCTTGCCGTGCGCAGGGATGCAGATCTTGTGCAGATTATTTCACTTGAGTTGCTGATGATATTAACGACCCTATGGCCCGATGTATCCAGGGATGCTGAGCAGGTTCTGGAGCTCAAGAAGCAGTATTTTGACGAGCTGGCGATGCTGGAAACGCTTGAACAGAGCCGGTTATGGTTCATGCAGGCGTTCGAAGCGCTGGTACAGCATATGAAAGATATGTATCATAGCGACCGGAACAGCATTATTAAGGCAACCCAGTATATCCAGCAGTATTACTATCAGGAAATCACGCTGCAGTCGATCAGCCGGCTTGTACATCTGAGCAAGAACTATTTCGCCAATCTGTTCAGGAAGGAGGTAGGGGAGAGCTTTCTGGAGTACCTGACCCGGATTCGGATTGAGAAAGCCAAGAACTTGCTTACTGGAGAACTGAAGGCAGGGGATGTTGGAACCTTAGTCGGGATTCAGGACCCAAAATATTTCTCCAAAGTGTTCAAAAAAATCACTGGCGTGTCCCCGTCGGAATATCGTGGGCTGGTTCGGAAGATCAGCAAATGAACTTCGTGGAAGCTTCTGTAAACGCTTACGTATATTAGCCGAACTGGATTTGAACTAAAGGGGGTGAGTGAGATGAAAAATATGGGTCGGATGGTACCGGTTCTGCTACTGTGTCTGATCCTGCTGCCGGGCTGTGCGGATCTCTCTCCCGGGAATCAAAGCCTGCGGGAAAGTCCGGTACCTGTTGAAGTGTCCTTCTGGAATCCTTTTGGAGGCGGAGAAGGTGAATTCGTAGAGAAAATCATCAAGGATTATAATTCTTCCCAGGAAGAAGTATTTGTGAAGCAGCTCAGACTGGAATCTAACGAATATTATGCCAGGCTCAGCACTGCTCTGTCCTTCGGCAAAGGGCCGGATGTAGCCGTAGTCCATGCGGACCGGTTGTCGCCGTTTATTAAAGCCAAGCAAATCGTACCACTGAATGCTCTGGCGGAACAGGGCAGGTTCCAATTCAATAAAATCGGTGAACAGAACCTTCAGAGCGTCAGTTACGGCGGACAATATTATGCGGTACCGCTGGATACCCATTTTCATATGCTCTATTACAACAAGGATATACTGGCCAAGGCCGGATTGCTAACTCCCGAAGGAACGCCGAAGCTCGAAATGAACACCCCCGAAGAGTTCATTCGCTTGCTGCGGCAGATTGCTGCGCGGGTTCCGGGAGTACAGCCTATGGCGGTCAATACCCCTTATTTTCAGGAATCTTTCCTGGATCTGTATTATGAGTCAGGCGGGGAGCTGTTCAGTCCCGACATGAAACAAGCGGTGATTTATAATGAGAAGTCGGTGCGAGTCCTGACCTTCTACCAACAGCTGTTCGAAGAGGGATTAAGCGATCTGAATGACAATACGCCATGGGATTCCTTTTATAACGGCCAGGCTGGTTTGTGGTTTGGCGGGGTATGGGAAGCCGGGCATCATCTGAGCAATAATGCGCTTGACATAGGAATTATACCTATCCCGCCGATCTTCGGCAGCTCAGCCCACTGGGGAAGCTCACATACACTGGTTATTCCGGCTTACGTCAGCGAAGAAGAGCAGGAAGGCGCCATGGACTTCGTGAAGTACTTCTCGGAGGTTGGCGGTAAAATCTGGGGGGAAGCAGGTCATGTTCCGGCGAATCTTGATATCGCAGAGAGCCGGGCTTACCGGGAGCTGCCTTATCGGGATCGGTTTATTCAATCTAGGGATCAGGTGAAGTTTGCCCCCAAAACCGATAAATACGCGACGCTGTTCACGGCAATGTCTGAGGAGCTTCAGAATATTGTCCGGAACCGGATCGAGCCGGAAGCAGGACTGAAAGTGCTGGAGAAGAGTCTGAATCTAATTTTGGCGAATTAATAGTTGGTGAATGGCGCCGTGCCTTCTTAGTCTCGATTCAGTATCTTTAGGTTTCCATTCTTTTATCTGTTTTTTCAGTATATGGTATATTGAATTAAATGAAAAAATAACTAAAGGAAGGTTCTCGAATAATGAATTCAGATATTAACAATTTGGTTATCGTAACAGAAAAATTAGAGCAATTCGGCATTAACTATTCCTTGGGTGGGAGTGGTTTATTACTAAGTTTGGGTCTAATCAATTCCGTTTATGACTGGGATATTATGACTGACGCACCTAAAGAAACTGTCATAGATGCTCTACGAAACTTCAAAGTTGAGGAACTAAAGAGTGGGGATTATCCTTTCGGAAGTGAGTATAAACTATTAATTCACAAAAGAAACCCTCCGGTTGAAATATTAGGAAACTTCTCGATTCATTCTACTAAAGGGCTTTGTAAAATGCCAACAGTTCCGACTTCGAGTTGGAATAATGTTCAAGTTTCTGCTCCTGAAGTATGGTTTGTTGCCTATGCTCTAATGAATCGTACGGATAAGGCAAACCTGCTATTCTCATTTTTGAAGAACAACGGAGCAAGGAATGAAATACTTAACAAACTAATGAAAGAGCCACTACCTGATGAATTATTGCACAACTTAAATTCTCTTTTACATTAAGCGCAATGAAGGATTCCAATATGGAAAAAACTATTTCTCGAAGTGAATTTACTCATATTTATATTGAGCCAAACTTTTTAAGATCTTCAATAATCACGTATGAAAATACTCTTTTTCAGTGCTTGTCAATTCTCAAGTTCTGGAGAAGAGTTTTTTAATATGTAATATTTCATGAATCATCGTATATCGAATGGGACGTACAGTGGTGTGAGAGATTGGAGATCACTGTCGAATAACATCTTAATTTGTTGTATTATTGATTGAGCTAGTTTTCAAGATTCAAGGAGGGTTATAGTTTGCTTACACTGAGAAGAGCCGAGCCGCGTCAAAGTAAAAAGCTCAGTCTCACATCGCTGCTTACGGGCTTGGTTACGCTGGTGGTTCTACTAACCTCAAGCATTCTTCTGATCGGTTCTTACGAGTCCAAGAAACAATCATTGATGGAGACTACGCTCCATTTGAATTACTACAATGCTGACCGAATGACCAAGACAATGGATTCCTTATTTCAGTCCATGCGCAGCAGTTTGGAATACAGCGCTGCCACACTTTCCGAAGACGGTGGCTCAACGCCGAAGCAAGTAGATGATAATTTGGAACTGATGCGCAATAGTAGCAATTACTTCAATTCTATCGCCGTGGTCGATGCCGACGGGCTGGTCCGCAACGTAGTACCGACTAGTTTGGGGACAACAGGCGACCATATTACTTCTAAAGTCGGTTTGGAAGCTCTGGCGTTCAAAAAACCTTACATATCCTCCCCCTATATGACCCAAACCACCAAGAGACTAATCGTTTTTATGAGTCAGCCTATCTTCAGCAACAAGGGTGCATATCGCGGTATTTTGAGCGGCACATTTTATTTGCAGGAGAACAATATTTTGTCTATGATTTTTGGCGACAACAACGTGGACGATTCTGGTTCTTATTATTATATTGTGGATGCAAGCGGGCATCTGTTGTACCACCCTGATAAACAGCTTATTGGGAAGGATGTCAGCAGTAATAAGGTTGTGCAGAAACTTATGAAAGGGGAAAGCGGAGAACAGCAAGCGCGCAACACCCGCAGCATTGAAATGCTTGCCGGGTACTCCAGCGTTCCGGCCAACGGATGGGGGATAGTAGTCGTTTCGCCGATTAGTGTCATCCATCATCAACTGATGGGCCACCTTCGGACAATTCTCGGGTATTCGTTATTTCCCTTCATTATACTCCTGATGGGCGTCATTCTCGTAGCGCGCAAGTTGGCCCGGCCTTTTGTCTACCTGGCAAACCTGGTTAGCAGGATGGGCAAGGAAAAAATTGTATTACCAGAAGCAAAGCCGCAATGGAGCCGAGAGGCAGATCTGCTGACCAAGGCTGTGTTGCTTGCCGTGACGGATATTCAGAAGCAGACGGATCAACTGACCCAAGAAGCAGTGACCGATGCTCTGACCGGTTTATTGAACCGTAGATCGTTAGAGTATACGATGAACCAGTGGATTGCCGCAGGTCAACCGTTTTCGCTCATTGTGCTGGATGTAGACAAATTTAAACTGGTGAACGATACCTACGGCCATCTCATTGGCGACGAAGTGCTGAAACATGTAGCCAAAGTTATCGTTGCCTCGTTTCGCCCAGACGATGTTTGCTACCGCTACGGCGGCGAAGAGTTCGTCATCTTACTGGCCCACACTAGACCTGAGGAAGCTTTCAACGTAGCTGAAAGAGTCCGGCGGGCACTGGAACAAAGCGGGGGTCCAATCCCGACACAGGTTACGATCTCCCAGGGAATCGCCCATTATCCTTTTCATGCATTGGAGCGGGAGGGGCTGCTGGAGAAGGCCGATCAGGCGTTATACCTGGCAAAGAGCAGGGGAAGAAACCAGACGATGGTCGCTGATGTTTGAAATAATTGCTTGGCAGCACAGTGAAAACCTTGAGAAATCAAGTTTTTTTGTTTTATATGGAGCATGTAGAAGTTGAAGTCCTGTAAAAAAATATTACTCTCAAGTATAGATTGAGGAGAAATTGACGAGATACAATAATAAAAGCTATAATTTCTTTAATGCGCAAAAAATTTCCTGAAGATAGGAGGGAGAGCAAATTAAACTAAAAGAAATTGCGAAAAAGGCAAACGTGTCAATTAGCACGGTGTCCAGGATCATGAACAATCAGGGGAATTTCAGCGAAGAGACACGCAGGAAAGTACTGGAAATTGTTAATGAACACCTAAAACCAGGTGTCGCTCCCTCCAAACTGGCAAACATATCTTATAATATAGTCGTCATCGTTCCAGGGAATAATGACTTCTTCGACAATGATCCGTCTACCTCTGCCGACTTAAATCATTTAAAGGAAGAATTTGAGGATTATGGTCATCAGATTCATATTGTGAAGCATAATACGGACTTGCAGTCCTCGCCAGCGTATAAGCTGTTAAGTGAGGAAAAAGTGGATGCAGCCATCATTTTTGATCCATTTGTTAATGACAAGGTGTTTGAAGAGTTTGAGAAACTCGGCATTCCGTATTTGCTTACGAATGGAAGAACCTATAAGATCGGTCATAACTATATTGACTATGATAACCGTAAAGGCGCTTATAATGTGATTCGATATCTGCATGAATTGGGGCATCAGAAAATTGGAATCATTGCCGGGCCTAAGCAACATCTGGTGAATTTAAACCGGCTGGACGGATGCAAAGATGCATTTCGCGATTTTAAAATGCCATGGTCCGACACTAATGTCCTAATGGGTGCATTTGATCCTGCACATGGATATGAGGCGGTGAAGCAATTGATGAGTGAGGATCCGTCCATAACCGCAATATTTACGTTTAACGACATCATTGCTTTTGGTGCGATGAAAGGATTGGCTGAGATGAACATCCGTATTCCAAAGGATGTCTCGTTAGTTGGTTTTGATGATTTAAAGCTATCGGAGTTTATGGTTCCGCCATTAACTACTGTCCGACGGTTTAGATACGATATTAGCTCTATCATTGTAAAAGTGCTGACCGAGCTGATTATGAACAAGAATATAGCGGAAGTCCAAATCAGCCTGAAGACAGAACTAATTGAGCGGGAATCATGCGCAAAAGTGGCAAATAGGGGGTAGAGGCAGGCACTCTACGCTCGATCTGAACTAGCCGTTCTTTAAATGACTACAATTTGAGGACGGCTATTTGGCGTGTCTAGAGCACACGAAAGTTGCGAAGTTGTTGCGCGAAAAATTGCCTTAAATTTTTATCCGAACGGAGGGGAACAAAGTTGGCGACGTGAAAGAAGACCGGCCTGCAGTTCTGCGAGCCGGTCTTCATAATATTACTTACTAGGATGTTTGAACATGTTGTGTGCCGTTTGGAGAGGTTGTTGTAAGAGATTGGCGGAAGAGCTTCATGTCTATAACGGCGCCCTCCCTTCGTCTCGATTCCTCAGCGGCGAAGGCCATGAGATGACTTTCCAGAGAGGCTTCCGCAGAAGTCAAGGTATTCATATATCTTTCATTTCGGAGGTCGGAAAGGAATTGTTGCATGATCCCATCGTCGCCTCCTTGATGACCACCGTCACTGGTTGGGGTATGAATGATAGACTGTGTCCCTGATGAAAATTCGAATAGATCGATACAGCCGCTTAGTAAATCACCGCGAATTTCCCCTTTGGTCCCCATGATTTGAATGGTGCGATTTATATCGCGCGTAAACCCGCACATGCTGAAAATCACGGTAACTCCATTCTCGAATTCCATATTTACCGTTTGATGATCCACTACATTATTATCCGTCCGATAGACACATTTGCCATAGGGACCATTCAATATCGCGTTCATTCTATTCGTTTCGGTAGGCGGATCTGTTATGAGTGCTGCAAAGTGATTTAATGTAGGGTCTTTCATATAAAAGCGTAATGCTGAATAAGGACAAGTGGATTCCACCTCGCACCCATCCGTACATCGGTTGGTTGATCCAGCAGGCGCATTTTCGACGCGAAAGTGGCCTAAAGAACCAAAGGAACTAACTCTCTTGCAATCTGCATCGGCAATCCAACGGATTAGATCCATGTCGTGACAAGACTTGGCCAGTATCATTGGACTTGAGTGTACATCATTCCTCCAATTACCTCTGACAAAGCTATGGGCATAATGGAGGTACCCCACGTTTTCGTTATGTTGAATGGACATTAGGTTTCCGATGAAACCTTCATGAATGAGTTGCTTTATTTTTTTCCAAAAAGGGATATACCTCGAGACATGACAGATTGAAAGCAACCGCCTTTCTTCACGTGCGATCCTCTCCATTTCAATGCACTCAATCGGGTTGTTGGACATAGGTTTTTCCAGAAGAACATGATATCCCTTCCTGAGAGCGGCAACTGTGGGCAGGTAATGATTCTGATCCTGTGTGCAGATAAGGAGCGCATCACAAAGCTTAGGCCCGTTCAATAGATCTTCCCATGTTGAATAAATTTGCTCCGGGGTTAGGTTGAATGCTTCCGCAAATCGCGTTCTTCTCTCGTCGTTTGGTTCGGCAACTGCGACTACCTCCGTCTCGTGGGGAAACCTCTGGACATAAGGCATGTAGGATAAAAAACCTCTTGCTCCTGCCCCTATTACAGCTAATTTGATTTTTTTCATAGAATTATCTCCTGAATGTAAGTATTTAGATTTTTCGATACCATGGCAATCGGGAAAGCGGGGCATTCACTTCGACCTGAGCCGGGCCTTCAACGATGCTTCCGTCATCACCCAGCCATTGTCCGTCCGGGAATTGTATCCTTCTAGCTGTTTGACCTTTATTCATAACTGGGGCTACCAGAATGGTCTCGCCAACCATGAATTGATCTTGAATCGTATGGAAGCCTTGATGCGGAAAGACGAATTCCAGACTACGCAGAATTGGAAGCCCATCCTCTGCAGCTTGGCTGGCAAGCTCGGATAGCAGAGGCCCTAACTCTGATCGTATCCGTACGGCGTCCATACACCAGGACAATTCATCACCATTCAAAACCCGCCAGGGCGCCATAGAAAACTGCATCACGGGAAATAAAGCGGAGCATTGAACAAAACGGATAAAAAGTTCAGCATCAAAACGGAAATCGGGTGAATTAATGTCCCCATCCATTCCTCCGCCTACCATATCAGGGCAGTTGTAGGCATATCCCATCAGGCCCTGGGCAATAGCATTAGGGATAAGTCCGCCCAGCCCGGTCGTAGCATTCCATGTGTGCGTTTTATCGCGTTGTCGCTGAATGAGCGCCTGTCCCCCGAGTTTCCAGCACATGCGCAGTTCACTAAGCGCGTATCCGATTCCTAATCTGGCATATGACTCACAATCTTCCATTGGGCGAACAGGACGTGACCAAGCGATCTCTTTTGTAATGTCATCCATTAGGTCAGGTAATAGAGGTTCTCCTGCATCGAGTTTGAATCCGTCAACTCCATAATCTTCAATCAGCCTGTCTAACTGCTGCCTGAACCATGCCGAGCCTTCTGTGCTTGTATAGTCAACGATTGCGCTGTACCCGTTCCACCATCTCCTCAGGACAGGGGCACCATCAGCATGCTTCATCAAGATGCCGAGTTCCAGTAATTGACGGAATTTAAGGCTATCGGGACTTACATACGGGCACACCCAAAGCATGATCTTAAACCCTAATTCGTGTAAGGATTTGATCATTCTAGCAGGATCGGGGAATCGGTGTTTATCAAAGTCCCATGTTCCATAGTCTTGCATCCAATTATCGTCAATGATTAACACACCAGGGGGCATGCCATTTTTAATAATGGATTTTGCGTAATTGAGGAGCTTTTCCTGTGTCGGTTCGTAAAACATTTCCACCCAGGTACAATATTGTGGTGCCGTGAAGGCTAGTTTGTCAGGTGTAACGCCGGAAGGGGGGAAATGGTTTTTAGAGGCATGCTGGTACGCACCTTGAAGGGTTTCGTGTCCATCTTCAAGGCATAGCTTCTGTTTGTGATCGATGGTAAGACTGCTCTCTTTAAACGAAAAGGCAAACGGCTCTTCGCACCAAATATACCTTCCAAGATTAGAAATTAATAAGGGAGAAGCTTGATTATCATCCGTCAAACGTAAGTCACGTGTATGTGGCCGGTCGCCAAATGGCATTAAATGCCCTTCGTTTATAACACCTCCCCACCAGAACTCTCCGGTTTTTTGAGGTAATACAGTAATTGTCATCGCAGACACTCCAATCTAAGTTATGAAATAATTTGCGCAATTATTTACTAACATTATGGATTAATCTATATTTCAATGCAAACCTTTTTTATCTTAATATTTAGGCATCAAATCTTTAAAATGAGGCATTTAAAGGGGAGGTAAAATTGAATTAAAATCAATATGTAGGGAGGCAAAGTGATTCGTAGTGAGAATTTACGCAAATATTTGCCTAAATAACTAATTAGGGGGATGTCATTATGAAGAAAAGAAACAAGTTTTCATTTCTGTTTCTAACTGTCTTAACTGTTTTTGCTCTGGTCACAGCTGCCTGCAGCAGCAATACTAACAATACAGCAGATAATAGTCCGAAAAGCAATGCTGGTAATGCTGAGAAAGCGACTGATAAGCCTCAAAAAAACGTAACGCTTACCTATTCCATATGGGATAAAATTCAGCAACCGGCAATGGAAGCCATTGCAAAGGAGTTTACGGCAGAAAATCCAAATATCAAGATCAAGGTCGAAGTTATTCCGTGGGGTGATTATTGGACAAAGATGTCCGCTGCCGCTCCTGCCGGTACACTGCCTGATGTTTTCTGGATGCATGGTGGTCAATTTGTCAAATATGCAACAGGTAAATTCATTGAACCGATCACAAGCAAGATACAGGCTGGAGAAATTGATCTAAATAATTATGCGGCAGACCTTGCTTCCATATATACACTGAAGGGTGAAAATTACGGCATACCGAAGGATTTTGATACGATCGGTTTGGCGTACAACAAAGAGCTCTTCGACCAAGCTAAGATTCCCTATCCAGACGATACTTGGGATTATGCCAAGCTTGCCGAGGTTGCCAAGCAATTAAGTCAGCCTGATAAAGGCATCTATGGCTTTGGGGCGAAAATGGACACTCAGACCGGGTATTGGAACGATATGTTGGCTAATGGCGGGAGTATTTTATCGGCTGATATGAGTAAGTCAGGCTACGATGATCCGGCTTCCATTGAAGCTTTACAGGCCCGTTATCAAATGACTCTCGACGGCGCTTCTCCAACTCATCAGCAAATGACAGATACGGAAGCCACCGAAATGTTCAAGTCCGGCAGATTAGCGATGATTTTCGACGGATCCTGGCGGATCAGCGACATTGACAGCAGCGAAATTATTAAGGGCAAATGGGATTGGGCTAAATTGCCAAAGGGTAAAGTGAAACGAGCTAATATCATTAATGGTCTGGGCAATGTCATGTCCGCAAGTGGTAAAAACAAAGATGAGGCTTGGTTATTCCTCAAGTTCCTTGGATCTGAAAGAGCAGCGCAAATTACGGCGGAAATGGGTGCGGCTATACCGGCATTCAATGGCACTCAGGATGCGTGGCTAACTTCGAGACCTCACTTGAATCTGAAAATATTCACGGAACAGGTGGCTGATGCGACTCCGTATCCGAGCGGTTCGTTAGCTTACCCGGTATGGTTCGCGAAAGAGCCTGAGATTATGTCGCAAGCGTGGGGCGGAGCAATTTCGGTTGAGGAAGCTGCGAAGAAGGTCGCTGAGATGATGAATCAAGCGATAGAAGAAACGAAATAAGCCATTTATTTAAAATAAAGTGATTCAGGGGACGTTCTTGGAGATCAGGAACGTTCCACGATGAATAGGGAGTGGTCAGATTGAATTCCAGAAGCAGATATGTATGGGCTTATTTCATGATCGCGCCGACTCTTCTAGGCACATTGGTTTTCTGGGGCTGGCCGGTTCTTCAATCGATTCTGCTGGGATTCCAGCAGTCGGAGAATTTCGGACTCGTTAATCATTGGGTTGGATTTGATAACTATGTGAAGTTATTTAGTGATGGAGAGTTTTGGCAGAATCTGCGCAACACTTTATACTATGTAGTTCTGTTTGTACCAATAACACTTGCCCTTTCTACTTTTTTTGCTGTATTGCTAAATACGAAGATTAAAGGATTATCCGTTTACCGGGTCGTTTTTTTCTTGCCTCAAGTCACAATGCCTGCAGCGGCAGCGATGGTTTGGGTCGTCTTGTTCGCTCAGGACTTCGGGCTCATCAACCATATATTGGGAACTCGTGTAGCCTGGTTGTCTAATCCCAATTATGCCATGTTTGTGTTGGTTATCGTTGGCGTGTGGGGGGCAATTGGCTTGAATATGTTGTTGATTCTTGCAGGTTTGCAAGGGATACCTAAATCACTCTATGAAGCTGCCGAGATTGATGGTGCCAAGAGAATGGGGAAGTTTCGCTATATTACACTTCCCATGCTGACACCAACACTTTTTTTCACGAGCATCATCCTTTTGATTGGAGCAACGCAAATTTTCGACTCCATCTATCTGATTATCGGGAAGACGAATGTAGCACTTCCATCCGTTCGTTCACTTGTTTATGCCTATTACCAAAACACTTTCGTTTATTTTAATCCTAATTATGGCGCAGCAATTATCAATGTATTGTTGTTTATTAACGTCATACTGACAGGGATCCAATTTGCTCTTCAAAAAAAATGGGTCGTCTACGACTAAGAAGGGGGGAAGACAGAAGTGCAGATCACATCAGCGCGGAAGATTAACTCGATTGTTCATGTCATTCTAATGATTAGCGCTATTGCTATGCTCGTTCCATTTATATGGATGGTGCTAACTTCGCTAAAGTCAACGACGGAAGCCACGCAAATTCCGATCCGTTATTTTCCGGAGGCCCCCAACTTAAGAGGATATATAGAGGCGATCAAGCAATCGGCATTTCCGCATTATTACTTAAATACAATTTTTACGGCATTAATGAAAACCGTGTTTCCAGTTATATTTAGTTCGATGGCGGCGTATGCCTTTGCACGGATTAGATTTCCAGGAAGTTCATTTCTTTTTGCATTGATTATATCGGTCATGATGGTACCTAATCCTGTTTTCTATACGCCGCAATACATGATGATGAGTGACTTGGGCTTAGTCAATACGGTGACTGCTCTTTGGATTACCTCGCTGATCAGTCCTTTCGCAACTTTTCTTTTAAGGCAATTTTTCCTAACTATTTCTAAGGAATTGGAAGAAGCGGCAGTATTGGACGGTTGCAATCCATTTCAAATTTATTGGCATATCATGCTTCCTTTAGTCAAGTCGGCTTTAGTTGCGATTGTTATTATTCAATTGCAGTGGGCATGGAATGAACTGCAATGGCCCCTTATCATTAACAGCTCACCTGAGAAGATGACTTTGTCATCGGGTATTGCGACGTTAGTCTCCATGTTCGGAACGGATTACCCGGTATTGATGGCAGGCGCCTTCATGGCAGTGGTTCCGATGATCGTCCTCTTTTTTATATTTCAAAAGCAGTTTATCGAAGGAATTGCATTTAGTGCGCACAAAGGATAAACCGACTGTTTCCATTTGGCATTCTGAAATCGTTCACACTGATTGATAACAGCGTTAACGAGGAGGTTCTATGAATCTATTATCTGTTCAATATACTAGGAAGGCATCATTTAAAGTATTGCTCATCGTATGCTTGTTACTGAGTACGTTCTTTGGGAATGCTGCCGGCACAGTCAATGCGGACCCGGAGCAGGCGCGTGTACCCTCTAATCCATATCCCAGCCCTGCAGTGGATAGTACACTAACCAAGCATGACTTGATGTATGCCCCAAGTCCGCTCGACAATCCGTTGAAAGGGTTCGCACCTTTCTATCCTTGGGAAACGGAGACCTCATTCCCCCACAGCCTGGAATGGTATTATGTCCCTCTGAAAGCAGTGATGAACGGCCCTGATTCATACACATTTGATACCGGTATAGAGCCAGCGCTGAATGCGATTGCAGCAAGAGGGAATCAGGCAGCGATCAGGGTATATCTTGAATATCCGGGCAAAGAGGATGCAATACCGGATTTCATTCATGACAGTGGAGTGACAATGCGTCATAACGATACCTTTAACCAGATCGAGCCTGATTACGATGACCCTGCTATGGTAACTTATTTGACGAACTTTATCCGGGCTTTCGGTGCAAAATATGACGGAGATCCGCGTATCGGATTTATTCATATGGGCCTCGTTGGGCTATGGGGAGAGTGGCATACTTACCCTTATGATGAGGATGAAACGGATGGTTTGCCGAACTATATGCCTAATGCTGAAACCATCGGAACAATCTTCAATGCCTATGATTCTGCTTTCAATCAAACCAAGCTTGAGGTCCGGTATCCCGGCTTGCCGGGCGCATCGGAGTTCAATATCGGATACCATGATGACTCTTTCGGGTATAAGGAAGGTGATCCGCTGCAGAGTGTAACCCAGCCGGAGAGTATGGGCGGAACCTATTACTCGTTTTTGACCAAAATGCTGGGAGCTGGTTCGGAGAATAAATGGATCACGCAATCTGTTGGCGGAGAAGTACGGCCGGAAATTCAGAACAACTTCTTCAGCGGCGGCACTAATGTGGATAATGCAATGGATGATATTGAACTGACTCATGCAACGTGGATGATTAACCAAGGCGGTATCAGCAACTATAATGCCAATGATCCGGCCGTAGCCGCAGGCGTGAGAAAGATGGGCTACGATCTAAATGTGACGAGTGCCTACTATAATAATGTTGCCCAAGGTGCTCCGCTTAAGGTCGGAGTAGCCATTCAGAATAATGGCGTTGCTCCCTTCGCATATCCTTGGAAAGTAGAACTGGGAGTAAAGAATTTATCCGGGAAGCTTATTAAAGAGTGGGATACCTCATGGGATATGACAAAGGTCATGCCATTGCAAATCAGGACATATCCTGAATGGAATCTTCCTGGTGATCCGCAGTACACCCCATTTGGTGAACCCTATTATTTCGATACTTCTATTTCTGCTCCGGATTTGAATGATGGCTATTATTATTTAGTGATGAAGGTCGTTAATCCGTTAGAGGCCATTAGCAATAAGGCTAAAAAGGTGAGATTTGCGAATACGGACCAAGACACAGAAGGCTGGCTCAATTTGGGTCCCGTATTAATCGGGGAGAGTCATTCAACAACACCTCCGACTTCACCACCGCTGCCGCCAAAACGTCTGCTTGTGGATGATTATGATGGTACCCGGACGTGGTCCGGAAGCACCCAAAATGATCTGAATCAATGGACAGGTTCGAGCGGTTTCGCCAACGGGAACGGCGCTGGTGTTATCGAAGATGGCGCACTGGTCCTGCAGTATAAGAATATGTCACGGCTAGAAACCAACATCGGCCGGAATCTTTCAGATACGGGGAAACTGGTCATCCGCGTGAAGGGAGCTGCTGGCGGCGAGGAGAATCAGGTTAGTATCAGTATCGGCGGCGTAACAAAGACACTCAGCCAATTCAGTGGAGATACGATAACAACCAGCTATAAAGATATCGTTATCGACTTGGCTGCCCATGGAGTGGATTTATCGCAGACGATCTGGAGTGTGGCGATAGCACAAGCTACTTGGGATACTACAGGTACCATATATATTGATGAAATCTACTTCACTGATAAGTATGACTCAGATGATGATCCCGGTACTGGACCTGGAACTGACCCTGGTACTAATCCGGGTAATGGTACAGAAACACCAGGACTGATTGAGAATTTCGAATCTTATGGGGATAATGCTGCTCTTGGGCAAGCTTGGACAGAAGCGTGGAGCGATATGCCAGGCTCGGTTACACGGGCGCTGGGCCAAGCGAGCGGAAGCAAAGGCCTCAAGCTTTCGGTCGCAATCCCGGATTCGGATTGGTCGAATATCATTCATGCCATCCCTGCGGAGCTAAGAGATTGGTCCGCTTATGACGGATTAAGCCTCTGGGTGGACAATACAACAACGGATAACAAGAATTTCAGCTTAAACGTTGCGCTGCAGACGCCTGTAGCGAATGGAGAGTTCGGGCTGAAAGATGGCGGGGCTGCCTTGAAGATGGCTGCGGATGGAAGCTGGCATTCAGCGGCATTTAATGGAGGCTCGCTTAATGTTCCGGCCGGATTCAAAGGCGTTGTAAGAATCCCGTGGGATCAATTCGTACAATCTGCTTGGCAGTGCGATGGTGTTCAGGCCGACTGCGCTGCTGTGCTGGATCCTAGTGAAGTAACCGGGCTTCAGTTCGGATATCCGCCAGCAGGATATGTTCATAACGTGATCACAATTGATGACATCAGACTCTATCGCGCTGATAAAGTATTGGAGGATTTCGAATCGTACACAGATGATGCCGCTCTGCAGAACGTTTGGAGAATAGACTGGGAATCCGGTGAACCTTCTACACTTCGCACGCTTGATAAGGTTAATTATTCGAATGGCAGTCAGGCGATGAAATTCTCTGTTAAGCCTCCACCGGGCAAAGCTGCCTCCGACTGGGTCAATATCAAACGCGCAGCGTTTACCGGAACGGATTCGGATTGGTCGGTCTTTGATGGACTTACCTTCTGGATCAACCATACATCATCAAGCAATAAAAATATGGATTTGAATATCTCGCTTGTAACAGATGCGCCGAAAGGTGAGTTCTCGTTAAAAGCAGGAGGCGTCGTCAAACTCTACAATGCAGCAGAAGGCTGGAAGGCATCCACTCTTGGTGGAGGTTCCCTGTCGATTCCCCCAGGCTACACAGGAATGGTGAGAATCCCATGGAGCGCGTTTGCCCAGTCCGAGTGGCAAGGCTGCGTTGCCTGCGATGCATCGTTCGACGCAAGCAAGGTGCTGCAAATTCAGTTTGGTTTCGGTCCTGGCAATCAGGCTGATAATGTCCTCAGCATCGACCAGATTGGATTATATGCATTAGCGGGCAGAACAGGCGGATCTGGAGAAGGGCCGGAGAACCCTCCAGTTGATCATCCAAGTCAGCCAGATTGGGTAACATCGGCCGGAACTCATATCTTAAAGTATGCGCAGGCACCGGTTGATAATCCGCTCAAGGGGTTTCTGCCATTCTACGATGCTTCGGAGGAGGCTTATTTCAAAGTAGGCGATGATTGGAGAGATCGTCCTACACAGCTGCCTTACAGCTTGGAGTTCTTCTATTTGCCGCTTAGCAAGCTGATGAACAATCTGAATGACTTTGATTGGTCTGAGCTGGATAAACGGCTAGCAGCGGTAGCCTCCAGAGGTAATCAATCCGTGTTCAGGGTGTATTTGGACTACCCGAACAAACCTTCAGGTATACCGAAATTCCTGCTGGACGAAGGGCTGAAGACTTATGCTTATGATGAATTCGACAATGGCAAAGATGCCACGAGCTTAGCGCCTGACTATAATGATGAGCGTTTACTGGGCGCTTTGGATAATTTCATTAACGCGCTTGGAAATCGTTATGACGGCGACCCGCGGATCGGATCTGTGATGATCGGATTAATTGGCTTCTGGGGCGAATGGCATACGTATCCGTATGACGGGAATCTGAAATCGCCTAACCTGATGCCAACCGATGCTAACCTGAAGCGTGTTCTTACCGCTATGGACAATGCCTTCGACCAAACACAGCTCGTCCTAAGATATCCGATGGACAACAGCACACTTAAGACCAGAAATTTCGATGTCGGTTATCATGATGATTCTTTTGCCTTCCAGACACTCCCGCCAAGCCTGGGCGGACAGGGCTGGCATTTCTGGGGCAGAGTGAATGACGCAGGAGTGACTGAGTTCTGGAAGAACAACGTTATGGGTGGCGAGATGAGACCGGAAATTCAGGTGAAGATGTGGAATAATGATCCGCCAAAATACAATGAACCGTCAACTCCGATCGAAGGGGCGCAGGGAGAGGATTATTACACCAGCCTGGGCTTGACCCATGCATCCTGGCTGATTGCCCAGGGGATATTCCAGACTCCGTTGGATGCTGCATCTTTGGCGAGAGCCACTGAAGGTTCACGCAGGATGGGATATGAATATTATGTGCCCACCGCTTATCTGGACGCTTCAGATGGAAAGCTGAAAGTGGGAGTAGAGCTTGAGAACAAAGGAATAGCGCCGTTCTACTACAACTGGAAGGTAGAGCTTGCAGCCAAATCAGGAAATGACATCATTAAAATCTGGAATCCGGATTGGGATCTGAAAGACATTCTTCCGAATACGAATGGATTTGATAACAACAAGCTGTTTGTATCGGCTGATAATCCGCAATTAGGTAATGGAAGCTATGAAATATTGTTACGCTATGTGAATCCACTTGAGGAAATTAATGCTGATGCCAAAACATTCCGCTTCGCAAATGCTGAGATGGGTGAAAGCGGCTGGCTGAGCTTGGGCAGCGTAGATGTAGCGAATAGTTCTGCCCAAACCCCAGTAAGGGTTACAGGCTTAACGGCGAATACGCCGGAGCAGTTGCAATTGGCTCCAGGTGCAAGCAAGAAGCTTGAGCTCAGTGTAGTTCCGGCAGAAGCTAGTAATTCAAGGGTCGTATGGTCATCGGCAGATCCTAAAGTTGCTTATGTATCCGCCGCAGGCCTGGTCACAGCAGTAGGTGTCGGCCAAACCGTTATTACGGCGAAGTCTTCCGACGGCAATTTAGAAAAGCAATTTAAGCTGACGGTTACAGCGGATACGAACCCGCCTGCTGGAGGCGAACCGACGCCGACACCTGAAACGACTTCGACACCAGCCACATCAACACCGCCGCCAGCAGCGACATCAGCAGTACCTGTATCTGCGACGCCAGTTCCTGCAACACCAGCACCCGTAATCCAGAATAATGGAATCATTCTGGAGCTGGATGGGGCAACGTTTAAACGGACAACGAATAAGGATGGTGTAAGCGAAACAATAGCAGCCATTGATGTGAAGAAGCTACAGGATGCCTTCCTAGCCCTTCAGAACAATCCGGCTGCAGCCAAATCAGGATCAGTAATCATTAAACTGAGGAGTGACGGCGGAAGTGTGAAGGTTAACATTCCATCCTCTGCGTTTGCAGGTGTGGTGGATGAATTGCCGGAAGCATCCGTTGTGATTCAGACGGATTTCGGAAGCTACAAGGTTCCGGTCAAAGTTCTGGGAGTAGCGGCATTAGCGGCGAAGCTTGGCGTTAGCCCGGCAGATATGACCATAAGTATAGTTATAGACCGGGTTTCAGGCAGCACGGCAGAGCTATTGTCTGAGCAGGCCGGCAAAGAAGGTCTGACCTTGCTCACTCCAGCATTCGATTACAAAATCATTGCGCAAGTAAACGGTCTGTCGACTGAGCTGGACAGCTTCGGCAGCACCTATGTCGAATGCACCCTTACTCTTCCGGGATCAATTGATGCGAAGAAAACCACTGCACTCCTGTTCAGTCCGGATACAACGGCATTCAGCTTTGTTCCAGCCCTACTGCTGGATAATGGCGGGATTACCGAAGCTGTAATCAAACGGAACGGGAATAGTATTTATACGGTAGCTTCGGGCACTAAGACGTTCGCTGATCTTCAAGGCCACTGGGCAAAAGCAGACATCGAACTAATGGCCTCCAAGCGGATTATAAACGGTGTTGGAGCTAACAGCTTTTCACCAGATAATCCGGTAACCCGCGCAGAGTTCGCGGCTATTCTCGTCCGTTCCTTGGGACTTAATTCTTTAGGTAAGGTAGCCGGCTTTAAGGACGTATCTACAGGAGACTGGTATGCGGGGGCACTTGCAGCCTCGGCTGAGGCAGGAATCATTGAAGGCTTTAGTGATGGTTCATTTAGACCGGGTGAAGAAATCACCCGTGAACAAATGGCTGTCATGCTGTCCAGAGCGCTGGATTATGTGAACAAATCCATCCCGGCAAGTGATGGGATTGACACTATTCTCAGGAAATATACAGATAACGGTTCAGTCAGTTCTTGGGCAAAACATCCGGTAGCCGCCCTGCTCACTGCCCAAATCATCCAGGGGAAATCTGCAACAATAATCGATCCAACTGCCCATGCAAGCCGGGCAGAAGCTGCTGTCATGATTAAACGGCTGCTGCAGTATGTCCAATTTATAAACTGAATAGTTGAGTGAAATACAGGAGCACATGATATGAAATTCATGTGCTCCTGTTCCAACTCAGAGGTATATACATATTGTATCCGCTTTCATATATTTAGTGTAGACTAGCAATGAGGCTCTATGGTGAAGGAGGTAGCGGTTCATGAAGAAGCCCGCTGTCACTATTATAATTGCGATCTTTTTTCTATCCATAATCTATATGTTGTACAGCGAATACTTCCGCCCGGACGTATCCGGTCCGCAAGGTTTACAGAATGCTATTGCAGTAAATGAGCTGACGTCAGATGCGCCGGCACCCTTCGTCACCTTAAAGGTGATTATGCCTGGCGATTTGTCGGCACGTATGGGTGATTTCGTTGAAAATGAATTGAATGAGAGGCTTAAAAAAGATTTAAATATGAAGCTTGAGTTGACTTATATTCCATGGTCTAATTATCAGCAAAAACTGGAGCTGGCCTTATCTACTGGAGAAAAATATGATCTGTTCTGGTATGGCGCACCCTTCGTCACTGTCTATAAAGGTTATATTCAACCTTTAGATGAGCTTCTGAATCGATATGGACAGGATCTTATTGAACATATTCCCGAAGAAAACTTCAAGCAGAACGTGATTGATGGCAAGCTTTGGGCGATACCGTCTCAGGCATTTACCTCTGCGGGGAAATTCTCTTCAGTCATGGTCCGCCAGGATTTACTGGAGAAGGTCGGCATGTCAGAAATTAAGACAATCGCTGATTTAGAACTGTTTTATGAAAGAATGCAGCTGATAGATCCAAGCTATTATGGCTATCTGGAAACAGACCGAGGACATGAAATGTTGTGGCGTGAATTGACAGATCGAAACTACTCTTCATTGGATGAGCGGCTGTTATTTATGGTTGATGAGGATTCTGGAGAAATTTTGAGTTATGTAGAGTCTGATTTATACAAAAAAGTAGTTCATTTACGAGAATCATGGGTGAAGATGGGGATCATCGATAAGAATTTGGTGGGTAATCCGGCAGCGAAGATCGATCAGGAGAATGCTGGTAAGCTTCTTTTCCGGGTAGGTGCAGTCTCGAGGGCGATGGAGAACCTGCAAACGGTACGGAATGCCGATCCAAATGCGAGGCTCCGCGAGTATTATCTTGCTAAGGAGAAACCAAAGTTTATCACTACCCCAAGTAACGAAGCCTTTATGATTACGGCCGCAGCGGAAAATCCTGAACGCGCAATGATGTTTATGAATTGGATTCTGCAAACCCAAGAGAATTATAATTTTATTATTTATGGAGTAGAGGGTAAGGATTATGAATTGGAAAAAGGTAAAATTAAGCAATTAACCAATGACCAGCTGATGTACGAATGGATGTGGCGAAATAAGGACTATTTTATCGCACCTGCCAGTGTAGAGGACGATATTATTCATGACCTGCTCAAAAATGACGAGAACTCCCGCATTTCCAAACTATTCGGATTTCATTTCAATGAGGCGTCTGTCAAGAATGAGATAGCGCAGGTAATGGCTGTCTATAAGGAAAAATTCGAGCCAATCAATTTTGGATTAGCCAATTATGAAGAATATTATCAAGATGCAATTACAGATCTTAAGAAGGCAGGTTTTGACATTGTCTTTACCGAATTAAAGAAGCAGTTCTCGGAATTTGAGCGTGGGCATCCAGATGCTGAACCCGGATTTGAGAGGACGATTGATCATGAGTAGATTCAGCATATTCACAAAACTAATTGCCACTTTGTTGATTTTACTTATCCCGATCCTGCTCCTGTTTGCAGTGTCGAATCGAACAAGCAAGGATGTACTGACGGAGGAGATTATTAAGGTAAAGCAATATCAGATTGAAACGTTCGCTAATCAGTTGGATCAGTTGTTTTTCCGGCTGGATACCTATAAGAAAATGCTGTATGAAAGTACAGATGTACGAAATTTGGCCTATCCTGATTTGCTTGATGATGTTCTGGATAAATACAGAACCAACCGAACTGTCTCTGAAGAGATAAACCGTCTTGCCGGTTATGGAGACTGGAAAGCAGTGATCGCAGTCCTCTATCCTCGTACCGGAATTGTCATCAAAAGTAACTCCAGCTTGAATGCACTCCCAAAAGTACTTCCTGCGCAGGATACATTTTGGCAATACTATTCCGATTCTAATGAGGATTATTTCCTAGGGATATTGTCTTATCCCGAAAAATCAGCGGAGTCAGGCGAGGCGCATATGAGAGTCGTGCTTAAATTTGGTGTAGCAGAATTGCGGAGAGCTCTATCTGAATTTAAAACGAATGGTTCGGGAGATCCGTTTCTGTACCATCCAGGAATGGATCCTATTTATAATTATTCCGTAAATGTTAATCAAATTGATGAATTTCTTCCCCGGCTTGGAGAGATCGACCACTCGTTGGAAAGTGGATACATGCTGCTAAAATCCGATAAGACGAGGTTTCAGGTTCATTATCAAAAACTGGAATCATTAGGGTGGTATCTTGTTGATTATGTACCTATCAGTGATATTATGGCACCTATCAGCCGGAACCAGACTATGTTTTATGTGATAAGCGGTATGCTTCTGTTTATGGGGGCATATCTTGCCTTTGTGATGTACCGGAATATTCAAATTCCATTCCGAAAACTGTTCAAGAACATGAACTTGATCGAGAAGGGCATCTATTCCGTAAGAATGTCGGACAAACCTGAAGGGGAATATCGGTTGTTGTATGAAAAATTCAACTCCATGGCGTCAAAAATAGAGGAACTGATCGAGGATGTGTACAAAGAGCAACTCCGGTCAAAGGATGCGACGCTTAAGCAGCTGCAATCGCAGATCAATCCGCACTTTCTATACAATACCCTTGCTTATATCAAAAGTATGATTGAGTTAAATGAAGACAAGGCAGCGGTTTCGATGACTATGAATTTGAGCAAGTACTATCGTTACACGACTAAAACGGGGAATAAGATGGTACGGCTGAAAGAAGAGCTGGATTTGATTCATTTTTATCTGGAAATACATTGTATGTTAAGAGATGATTTTGAATTTCATATTGAGGTTGAGCCGCAGATGGAAGACTTGGAAGTTCCGCGGTTAATTGTTCAGCCGCTTGTCGAAAATGTAATCCTTCATTCGTTCAATAATCATTCCGACTATGGAATGATTCATATCCGCGTGTGGAGAGAGGAAGGCATGAATCATGTATCCGTTGAGGATACGGGCACAGGAATTGATTATTTAGTGATCGAATCTATCAGAATGAAGATTCAGTCCACTAACGAAGAAATAGAATCCGGACTCAAAAATGTCCATCAACGCCTGCGTTTGATGTATGGCGGTGACTCAGGCGTGCTGCTCAGTCAATCGAAGCTAGGTGGACTTTGCGTAGAATTATGTTGGAGCAGTAGGGAAGGTGAGTCTTAACCTAAGGAGGGGGAAGGGATGTACCAAATATTAATCGTAGACGATCATACCCATTTGGTTGACAGCCTGGCGATAGGACTTCCGTGGGAGCAAATGGGGATCACCAATGTCTATAAGGCATATTCCGGCGAGGAGGCCCTGGAGCTGCTGAATTACCATTCCGTTGATATTGTGGTCACGGATATTCATATGAACGGAATGACAGGGCTCGAATTGATCGCCCGAATAAATCAGAAATGGAAAAATACGAAGGCCGTTATTATAACCGGCTATGATGAATTTCAATATGCGAAGGAAGCTATCCAACAGCAAGTAGCTGAATATCTGCTCAAACCAGTCTCGAACGAGGAACTGGAGCAAACTCTTCGCAATATTATCGTTAAAATTACAGAAGAAGGAAATGAATTGTTAAATCAGCAAAAATTTGTTTACCGTTTCCGGGAGAGTTTGCCCAAATTAAGAGAAATGTTATTGTTTGATTTGATCTCCGGTAAAAATTATCCCTTATCTGTTTTGAAGGACAAGATTCAACTATACGGACTTCCCTTTTCTGTTGAGAGAGAGACCATTCTCTTATGTATGAGGGTGGAGGAGGATTACTCAAATACGGATCTTTATAGCCTCTCATTGATTGAATATGCTATGTATAACATCGTAGAAGAAGTTTTTTCGGAGAAATTTAATATCATGCACTGTAAAGATTCACATGATTATTTGATTTTTCTGGTTCAAACCAATCTGGAGCAACCAGACAAAGCGGACTCTGCGATCATAGAAGACTTGGCCAGACTCTCCCAACATCAGATCAAATTGTATTTAAAATCGAAGGTTTCCCTGGTCATAAGCGATTGGGGAGGTTTCCCAAAAGATATTCTATCCATGTACCATTCTGCTTTATCGATATATACCGATTATATTGGCTATCAAACGGAAAGCTTTTTTCATGTGACGCAAAAGAAAGAAATGTTTGAAATCCAGCCGCTGGCAGAGCTTTATCGCCCCCAGACTTTAATGGAATTAATCGATATCGAGCAATGGACGGCATTTGAGAGTAAGCTGAAGCTGATATTCAGTGAACTTGAAGGGGCGGGAAGTGGAGCCCGTGAATACGGGATTGAAATATACGTTACCCTGCTGCAAGCATACGCTTATTATTTGCATAAGAAAGGTAAACGAATCTTTGAGGTGTTTGGAAGAGATATCGAAAAGATGCTGAAAATGGATGCCAGCTGGAGTGATGAACCGTTAAAAGAATGGGCCTTCAGCAGCTATGTCCAAATCAAAGCCTACAGTGACAGACGTTCGGACAATATACGCTCTGATCTGATGGAGCGAATCCGCCGGTTCATCCAAGGAAATATAAAAGATATAACTCTTCAAGCGGTAGCCGATAATGTTAATCTTCATCCCGTATACGTATCTAACCTGTTTAAACAGGAAACCGGAGAGAACTTTTCGAACTATGTGCTCCGCTTGCGAATGGAGAAGGCGGTTCAATTGTTGAAGTACAAGGATTTGAGAATCAGTCAAATTGCGCATGAAATCGGCTATCAGAAACCGCAGTATTTTATTAAGTTGTTTAAATCCCAATACGGGAAGACGCCGCAAGAGTATAAGAACAGTTTATAAAGAGGATTTATAGCGAGATAATCCTGCATGATTCTGAGGACTTTGAATTTTAGCTAATCTATCATGTTCATTTACAAACAAAGGAGCGACCATCCGGTTATTGGATGATCGCTCCTTTGTATAATCCACTTATAAAAATTCAATCAATGACCCATTCCGTGATTGTTAACGGTGTAAATGGTGGAACCCGAATCGACAGCAGAAGCACTTGCAGAGGCAATCATTAAGCTGGAACTAATCAAGACTACGACTGTCAGGAAGAACATTTTCATTTTCATTAGTAAACTCCCTCTCTATTATAGTTTTCATTATGTTGTGATGCACTTGAAGCTGTGATTGATTAGCCTTGTCTCTAAGGATCTCAAATAATGCCGCTGCTTTCTTAAAGCCTGTGTCATCTTTCAGCGTAATACTTAATAGTAAGGTTTCCAGAATTGTGTTTATCGCCTTACACATATTCTTCTGTTTGTAATGGTACATTGCCAGCAAGAATTTGTAATCCACAAAATATCTAATGCTCTCTTGAGTTCCTCGTGCTCCTATGTCATTAGCGTTTATTTCGAATTCTCTCAGAATCCAATCTACGGAATAGTTATATTTTATGGAGGATTCCAAGATGGTAATTAGTCCCGGTAGTAATTCTTCCTCAGCACTGTTTCTAATAAATTCAACATACTCCTCTAGGATTCCAGTCTCGCCTTCCAGAAGATCTAGCACGTAGGCATTGGCTTTTGCGATATTACGGTAATAGTTGACTTCATTATGTCCTTCTTCATCTAACCCTTTGATCCAGTCTAATTTAGAATATTCTAAGATACACATTCTAGCTTCAGAATACTTACCGAGCTTTTGCAGTGCGATTCCTTTTGAACATAAGCTAAATCCAAAATAATAAGGAACACTCCGCTTCAGGTTTTGTTCTCTCATTGTGTCACTGCTTGTCTCATATATAATTGCAATCTGTGTGATCAGCTTGTCCGCAACTTCAATCATAGCATCCCAATTTTCCAATGAAAAAGATGCCTTAAGCATACACGTTAAGGAATCGGCATTTAATCCATCCAAATCCAACTTCAATGCGATCTTCCTTTCTTCAGCATATCATTCATCGGTTATTACTGTGACGTTTGTATCTTTAAATTATTCTTTATTTTACCAATATAGTAAGTGATTTTCATCACTGGAGCAAGGAAACAAGAGTTTGTTTTAGGATTGTCCAAATATAACCAGGGTACAGTTACAGTGTTTTTACTAAGTTCCTTCGAATCGCAGGAATTATGTCTGTTATGCTGTTTATTTGCCCCTCTATTTTGGGGTTATTTGTACGTAAAATTCCGAAATGTACCTATCTTGGAAATCCATATTCAATTATGATCTTCCCGAAAGAAAGCGCTATCAAAGTAATTTTGACCACATTTCATGAGGGGGTAAGGATGATTTGAAGCGAATGGGAAAAAGATTGGGTATGAGTCTGCTAGTATTCATTATTGCAGCAGCACAGTTCGGATTTACAGGAATAAAAGGTAACGTGGCGCAAGCGGCGGAGAAGAGTATGGCTCAGAAGCCGTATATGGGCTGGAGCAGTTACAGTATGCAGGTGTATGATGGGGCAGGAAACTGGACATCGGCGGAGAGCGTTAAGAAGCAATCGGACGCGATGCATGAGAAGCTGCAGGCCCATGGATATGAATACATTAATATTGATGCAGGCTGGAATGGTGATATGGATGAATACGGTAGGCCTATTCCTAGTGACGTCCTTTATCCGAACGGATTTCAGGAGGTCATTGACTATGTTCATCATAATGGGCAAAAGATTGGGATCTATCTGATCCCGGGGGTATCTATCGATGCATATAACCGAAATCTTGAGGTGTATGGGACAGGCGGCGAATGTCGTATTCAGGATATTACAGCCAAGCCGCTTACCATTATGGATTATTGGAATTCCTACACCTATAAAATTGATTTCACGAATCCCTGTGCCCAGAAGTATGTGGATTCCATTGCAGACATGCTTGGCGAGTGGGGAATCGATTTCGTCAAATTCGACAGCGTAACCCCTGGGTCGGGGATTGACAACTTGAGCCGGGATGCACGCGGTGACGTAGAAGCTTGGTCCAAAGCCTTGGATAGAAATAACATCTGGTTTGAGCTGTCCTGGGCACTCGACCACAATTACGTAGAGTTCTGGAAAAAATATGCTAACGGTTGGCGAATTGACTGGGATGTTGAATCTTATGACGGCAGTGGGTTGACAGCATGGCCGAGTATTTCCCGATTATTCCCCAAAGCAGCACTTTGGTGGCGGGATGCAGGCCCTGGCGGTTGGAATGACTTCGATTCCCTGAATGTTGGTAACGGCTCCATGGATGGTCTGACCAAGGATGAGCGGAAGACTGCGATGACGTTTTGGTCCATTTCTTCCGTACCGCTCTATACAGGGAATGACATGACACGGCTGGATAGTTATGGACTAGAGCTGCTTACCAATGATGAGGTAATTGCCGTCAATCAGGCCGGACGTCCTGGACATCCAGTGTCGATGGATACCCAACAGCAGGTCTGGTACGCCAATAATGGAGATGGGACTTACAGCGTTGCTTTGTTCAATCTGGGTAGTCGGGGTGCGGAGGTTAAAGTCAAATGGAGTGATCTTGGCCTTGAGGGTCCGGCTTCAGTGCGCGACCTATGGAGCCATTCCGAGCTGGGAACCTTTGAGAAGGAATTCAGCGGTGGCATCCTTGAACCCCATGCCTCTCGTATGCTTAAAGTAACCGCATTAAGCGGCACATCAGCTGTCAATAACGATGATACAGGGATGCGCTACAGCGGCGATTGGAAGCGAAATGGAGGCAAGGAGCTGCTTGAAGGGAAGCAGGATCTAAGCATTACGATAAAGGATTCCTCGGCTACTGCTACCAGTACTCCTCAAGAGGATGCTCTCAACTCTGTGGCTGACCCTGCTACGGATTCAGCTTCGGCTTCGGCAAGCAATACCACCGTTACGGATGTGGTTTACATTAATGATAATGACAACGGCATTAAATACAACGGCACATGGCAGGTAAGCTCTGCCCGAGAACATGGAGATTATAATGGCGATGTGCATTATACCGAGAAAGACGGTGATTCTTTCGAGTACACCTTTACGGGAACGGGCATTGAGCTGCTGACGGAAAGGCATGAATCGCAAGGAGAAATGGTTGTTACATTGGATGATGAGACAGCACAGACTGTAAATGCGTATACAAGTGGACCGAGAGAGGTACAACAATCTCTTTATAGTGTATCAGGGCTTTCTAACGGTCCTCACACGCTTAAGGTGAGCAAGGGATCGGGAAATTATATGCTGCTCGACGCGCTGAAAGTGACAACAGAAAGTCCGGCTGGGGGTCAGAACAGTTCTATCACTCCGACTTCCGCTGGGTTTGATAAAGCAACGGAACAACAGAAGGATGTCACAGTCACGCTTAATCTGCAGGGAAATACGCTGAGTGCTATTGAAAATAATGGAGTGGCACTGCGCGAAGAAGATTATACGGTGACTAATGATAAATTGACCATCAAGAAGGAATATCTTGCGCAGCAACCTGCTGGCCTGGCAAGTCTGAACATCATCTTTAACGCCGGTGATCCACAGACGCTAGCGGTACAGATTAGCGACTCTACAGGCATCCGTTATGTGATGGTTAATAACGACGATCCGGCAATCAAATATAACGGTACTTGGTCCCGCAGTAGTGGAAGAGGAATGGGCGACTACAATGACGATGTGCAGTATGCGGAGCAGAACGGTGATTCTTTCGAATACACCTTCAGAGGAACAGGGATTCAACTGTTCACTGAGGTAGACGAATCGCAAGGGGATATGGATATCTATGTAGACGATCAATTCAAGGGAACGGTAAGCGCTTATCGAAACGGACGATTGTCACAGCAGATTCTGTACAGTATCTCTGGGCTTACAGATGGCCAGCACACACTTAAGGCTGTGAAAAAATCGGGCAGATTCATGCTGCTTGACATGCTCAAGGTAGAGATTCCGAATATGATCAATCCGATCGCAGCGAGCTTTGGTAAATCATCTTCTGCTCAGCAGGACATTGAGATTACACTTCTACAACAGCCGGAAAGCTTCATTGGCATTACGAACGGATCAAATCATCTGGTTCCAGGGACCGATTATACGGTAGCTGGTGAGCATGTTACATTGAACAAATCTTATCTCGCATCACAGCCAGTCGGAAAGTTGACCCTCAGCTTTATTATTGGTGGCGATTATCTTAATGATGTGCATTCAACGACAGTAGATGGCGATTCCTTTGAATATACCTTCAAGGGCACTGGAATCCGTCTGATTACACCTACGGGTCCAGATCAAGGTGAAGTAGATATTTATGTGGACGGCCAAAGGATTCAGACCGTGAATACTTATAGTCAGAGCCGACTGACACAACAGGAGATTTATAGTATTTCTGGATTGGTAAGCGGCTTACACACACTTAAAGCTGTGAAGAAATCAGGTAATCTCATGCTGACAGATCAATTGAAATTCACAGTCCCAACCAGTGATGGCGGAACAACGAACCCTACAGAACCTCCAACACCGACAGCAACACCCACACCGACTGATGCAGGGGGGCCGTCTATACCCGCTCAGCCTTCATCCGCACCTACCCTGACGCCAACGCCAACTCCGGCATCTGGAACTGATGGGAAGGAGGATGCCGAGACAATGCGACATTCGGCGTATATCAACGGATATCCGGGCGGCTTCTTTAAACCCGATGCTCCCATTACCCGTGCTGAGATGGCAACCATCCTAGCGAAGGTTGCTGAGAAAGAGGCCACTGGATCAGGCGTAATATTCAGTGATGTATCCTCCAGCTATTGGGGGGCAGATGCCATTACCAAAGTAGCTAAGATGGGACTAATGAACGGTTACATCGATGGTACTTTTAAACCTAATCAACCATTGACGCGTGCAGAAATGGCTAGTTTAACAGCCATGCTGAGCCCGGATTCTGCAACATCGGGCCGTGGCTTCTCTGACATTACCGGCCACTGGGCACAGGCGGCGATAAAGAAAGCCCAAGATATAGGCATAATGAAGGGCTACAGTGACGGAACTTTCCGCCCGAATTCCAAGCTTACTCGTGCGGAAGCCGTTACAGCTATCAACAGAGTTTTGGGCAGAGGCCCGCTTATGGGTGTCACACAGCCAGAGTGGAACGATGTTCCAGTCTCCCACTGGGCATTCGGTGATATTGAGGAGGCTTCGACCGACCATATCTCGAAGCCTAGTACGCAAGGCGGAGAACAGTGGACAGAATAAGTTGAGCGATGAATGAACGGAGGGGCCTTCTTTGGCCCCTTTTTTCTGAATGATATGAGATGAGAAAAAGAAGGGGAGAAGAGCATGAATCTTCTAATTACCGGAGCAAGTGGATTTATCGGAACGGCTCTAGTCAAGCATTTGGCGGATAAACATACAGTGATTTGTCTGTCACGCCAAGCTCCGGAAGGGGCTTTTGCCTATGTTCAGGGTTCTTTTGATTCAGCGGAGGATTTGAGCAGGCTGGACTCGTATGATATTCAGGCGGTGATTCATCTTGCTGCTGTTACTGGCGGCTCTACTGAGGAGGACAGCCTTGCTGTTAATGTATTGGGAACAAGGAGATTGTACCGTTATCTGCTGGACCGCGGTTGCCAAAAGTTCATCACAGCGAGCTCCATTGCCGTGGTGGGTGGACTCACTGAGGATTTTATACCGCTTGAGCTGCCTATCCCAGATGATCATCCCTGCTTAGCGGCGGATGCCTATGGGCTAAGCAAGGCTATGGTCGAGGAGTTGACCCGGTATTTTCATCGCAATCATAAAGATACCGACTTTATCAATCTTCGCTTTGGAGCTGTAGCCTCCCAGGGCTGGATTTCTCCTGTCTTGGAAACTGGATCCAAGCCGACGCTCCCGTTCATCACACTGGGGCATGTCCACGCAGAGGATGTAGTGAAGGGTATTACTGCGGCACTGGAATCTCCACTCAAGCCGGGGGTAAGAACTCTTAATCTGGTTGGGCCGGATGCTAGCAGCAACTTGCCAGTGGCTGAGCTCCTTACCCTGTTGGTGGGGAATGATTATAATTTGGATTATTATCATTTTTCGGGTCAAGAATATATGCCTTTATATGCCATGGATCGTTTCAAAGAGGAATTCGGTTTTGTGCCTTCACATTCTACCCGCCATACGAGGGGTAAAGCGTAGAAGGGTTTACATGCTGGAAAGATAAAAAAATTCGGATGGTGAATAAAAAGCAGTGATAACGGCGTATATCGCTGCTTTTTATCCAGTTCTGAAAGGTTTAACATCTGCAAAATTGGGTTTGCACACTTGACTATTAAGTAAAATGTTTTAATCTATGGTAATGATAGCGCTATCGAAATGATATTAGGGGAGGGGTCACTACGCTTAAATATTCCAATATCTTTCGTAAATTCTTAATCTCCTATGTAGTCATTTTGGTCATTCCCAGCATTGGCGGATATATGTCCTATCTGACTTCGATTTCTGTGACAGAGTCTATCTCTATTGAGAACGGGGTCACCCAGCTCCAGAAAAGTCAGGAAATATTGGAGCGCCGCATGGCGGAAGTAGAAGGGTTTACCAGGCAATTGGCAGTCAACCAGGAGCTAAATGTTCTGATGAATGAAAGAGACAATGAGACGAACGTGTATGGCATTTGGAGAACGATGCGGAATGTCCTGACTTTCGGTCAGACGAATGATTTTTTGCAAAACTATTATATTTACCTCGCCAATTATAATCTTATTCTAACCCCAGGTTCTTCTTACCGACCGGAACATTACTACTCTAATTTCAACTATAAGGATCTTCCGCTACAGGATTGGACCAAAGAAGTGCTTGAGAAAACCCATCGCAGTGAAATCAAGCCACTCAGTGACTATGTTAGCAGGGGCATGCAAACCTCCGTTATTACCTATATGCAGTCACTCCCTCTGGATAGTTTCAACGATTCCTCACCAGCTGTCGCGGTAGTGATCATAGACGAGAAAATCATTTCTAGTCTGTTATCTGGTTTAACTGAGCGATACGGAGGCTGGGTTCATATCAGCGATGCTGAAGGAAATACGATTGTCCTGCAGGGAAGTGATGAGCAGAAAATGGCCCATATGACCGCTGATTCGGATTTTGATAAAACCAAGGTTAGTCAGTTCTATGAAGACGATCTAGTGATCACGACTCGTTCTGATTCGAACGGATGGGTATACCAGACAGGGATTCCCCGGCCTATTTTGATGGATAATGCTAACAAGATCAAGCAAATGTCCATACAAATTACGGGAGGAACATTACTCATCGGCTTGATAGTCGGACTAATATTAGCTTACCGTAACAGCGCTCCAATCAACCGTATGCTTAGCGTCATGAAGGAGCAATTTGGCAAGGAAGAGGCCTCCGCCAAGAATGAATTTGACTTTTTAAGCGGAAATATTGCCAATATGATCACTAAGAACAAGTTGCTGGAAACCGAACTTAATCGTCAGCTTCCGTTGGTCAGGGATGCATTTCTGAAGCGGCTATTAGCAGGTGAATTCAAAACGCATGATGAGATTCTCACAGCGGCTGAGCAGGTGGGGATTAATTTGAAACAGAACACTGGGTATGTAGGAATTGTTCAGATTAACGGCTATGCCGGTATGGACAGCGTTGAGATTCTCAATGAGCTGAATGCTTCCCGGTTGCTGCTGAAGCAGTCCCTATCGGATCTCGGAGTGGAAGTACTAATGACGGATATGGGCTCCGACAAAGTGGTAACTCTGTTTTTCTCCAAGGAAGAAGAGACTGACAAAGCGTATGAGGCAGAGAATATCACCAGCATTCTGGAGAATTTGGCGCAGTACGTTTTTAATGAGTATCGTATTACTACTCAGGCGGGCTTCGGAGATCTTTTTACAGAAATAACGGAAATCGGCCTTTCCTTTGACCAAGCCAAGCAAGCTCTGGAATATGCCGTCTACATGAATAAAAAAGGAATTGTATGGAGTAGCGAAGCCCAAAATGAGAATACGACCTACTATTATCCGCTGGATACAGAGCAACGTCTGATCAGTACCATCCGGGCTGGAGAGTTAGAAGAGGCTAAACGGATTGTCCGTGCGATTGTTGCCCAGAACATGGAACAGCGTGAATTATCCATGGAAATGAAGCAACAGCTTGTTGGAGAAATAAAAGGGACGTTTCTTAAGCTTCTGGATCAAAAGGCTTTTACAGAATACCCGGACATCGAGAGTGTGAAGCGGAGGGTCATAGACATTGGTTCATCGGAACGACTCGAAATGATTCAGACCGAATTTTTTGTTATTATGGAAGAACTGTGCGGACTTATTGCAAATAAAAAGAAGGATGTTCATATTCAGATTATTAAGCAGATCAAGGAATATACAGCAGAGAATTATTCGGATACAGAGCTGAGTCTGTACCGGGTAGCCGAACAGGTCGAACGGCCTGAAAAATATATTTCTCAATTGTTTAAAGAGGTTACAGGTGTCAATTTCTCCGATCATCTGATAAAAGTGAGAATGGATCAGGCTGTGATTTTGCTCAAAGATAGTCGGTATACGGTTGATGAGATTGCTATTCGGGTGGGCTACAATAGTTCACATTCTTTCAGACGGGCCTTCAAGCGGTTAATCGGCGTTTCACCGAGCGCTTATAGACAGTCTATTGATGAGTAAACAGTTGTTTGGCAAAAATTAAGTATTAGACTGATCCAGTAAAAGAAGCAGCGGCGGACCAAGACTTGATAAATAAAGTCTTAGACTGCCGCTGTTGTCGTTCAAATAACGTTCCCGTTAGCTTGTCACCGACGGTCTATGCATCCTACTTTACTTTATTTAATAAGTTTGTCACCATTCTGCTCAATGTCCCTTGATCGACGAAAGGAGCAAGACTTGCCAGCAGATCTGGGCTAAGATGTTCAGCTTCGACTCCACTAATCAACTTCTCGAGATTTTTACTGTCCAGAAAAGGTGCAAGGCCTATGATCTGATCCGCATCGATAGTGCCGTCTTCAACCCGGTCTACCAAACGGTTTAATGTTTCTCTGCTAATAAAGGGTGCCAGCCCTTGAATGGAATGCCAGCTCAAGCTGCCCTCCTCTGCTTGTTGTACTAACCGATCTACATGTTCTCTTCCAAGAAACGGGGCAATCCCAACAAGATTGTGCACTTCTAAGGAACCGTCAATCGATTTATCTACCAGTCGGCTTAATGTGTCGCTGCTGACGAACGGAGCGAGTCCAGTAATGGTATTCCACACAATTTCGCCCTCTTCTGCCTGACGAACCAGTTCATCCAATGTGCCTGTTCCAAGGAACGGAGCCAGCCGCATGATCACGTCTAACTTAAGGACGCTGCTGTCTAATCGTTCTGTAACCTTATGCAGAGCGCTTGCTTTTACAAACGGCGCTACTTCTACAAGCTCCTCCACCTCCGCCTCTCCGGTATTGACCATCTCTGCAACTTGTTCCGGCCTGTTCTCTGCGATCTCCTCAACGATCGTTCCTAGGTGCGGGTACTCCCTATTTTCTGTATTGTCTCCTGCATTTAAAATGTCGTCTACCGTTTTGCCGAATAACCTTGCAAACTGCGGAAGCGTTCCGATATCCGGTAGCGATTCGCCCCGTTCCCATTTCGATACCGCTTGATGACTTACATTCAGTTGATCGGCAAGTTCCAATTGGGTAAGATCCTGGTCTTTGCGAAGCTTCGAAATATAAGCTCCAATTTTACGCAAGTCGAGCATTGTATACCTCCAATAAAACAAAATGTACAGTGCGCACTGTCAAAAACAGCATAGCATTTCTGCAAACGCAATCCTATCAAGAGTTGGTTGAATTGTCTCATGGGCTTTATTCAACTGCCGGTAGAATTGTCCTGATTGGAAATCTCCAGAGAGGGTCCTAGAAAGGTGAAAAAGGCTGCTGCTGATGCCTATCTATTGGAGAGTTGTACTACAGAGAAGGGAATTAAATCTGTGTGCGAGTTAAACATCTATGGAGAAGTTGACCGTTTTGATCATCCGAAGAAACTACTTTACTGGTAATCTTGACAAACTATTAGCTGGTATAGCTTAATGAAGCATCGTCAGTCTAATACTTTTTTCGGAGTCCGAACCCTGTTTCCGGAAAAATGGCCGTTCTACAGCTATTTTGTTCTCCCTGAACAGGGTTATTTGTACGCTGAAATGCCCAAGTGTACCTTTTCTTTGGGGATAAAAGTCAATTATGATCAACTCGTAGAAAGCGCTATCATAAACTAATGGCGGTTGCTTAGGGGGGATTGTTCTGGAGAAAGAAATAGTATTACACCACAAGTCGTTACCGAAGCGTAGGGGCTCTGTATTTTTACAAAATGCTCGCAGAAGTATGAAAAAGCACTGGCAGCTACATTTGCTCGTGATTCCACCTCTATTATTTTTCCTCATTTTTAAGTATTATCCAATGCTGAATGCGGTTCTAGCCTTCAAGGACTACAACGTGATTAAAGGAATATGGGGAAGTCCATGGGTTGGATTTCATAATTTTCGATTATTTTTTGATAATCCGCAGTTTTGGACGCTGCTCAAGAACACCATCATGCTTAGTGGTTACCTGCTGCTGGCGGGATTTCCAATTCCGATTATCCTTGCGCTCATGATTAATGAATTGCGCGGGGGAAGGTTCAAAAAGTTCGTCCAGCTGGTCTCTTTTGCGCCTTATTTCATCTCGACGGTTGTCATGGTGTCCATTATTATGCTATTTATGGCACCTCGTCTTGGATTTGCGAACATCGCTCTCAACTTTTTCGGTTTGGAGTCGATCAATTTCCTTGGAGAACCGGGAATGTTTCGTTCGATTTATGTCTGGTCTGATATTTGGCAGACTGCGGGCTACAGTGCCGTTATCTATTTAGCAGCGCTTGCCGGTATAGATCCTACGCTTTATGAGGCAGCCAAAGTCGATGGCGCTTCACGCTTTCAAAAAATTCGTTATATTGATCTGCCAGGTATTGTGCCTACCATCGTCATCATCCTGATTTTGAATGTTGGGAATGTCATGGCTATTGGCTTTGAGAAGGTTTATCTTCTGCAGAACCCGCTCAATCTGGCGAATTCCGAGATCATTGCCACTTATGTCTACCGGGTCGGTTTGCTGAACGCCAATTATAGCTTTGCCACTGCGGTTGGTCTATTCAACTCGGTAATCAACCTTATTTTGTTGCTTACGGTGAATGGCTTGGCTAAACGCATCACAAACAACAGCATCTGGTAGGAAAGGAGCAACCACATGGCAGCAGTTCAACAAAAAATTAAAGAATCAACTGGCGATAAGCTATTTCTGACCACTATTTATATCCTACTCAGCCTCGTGGTCATCGCGGTGATTTATCCGCTAATTTTTATCATCAGTAGCTCGATTAGCAGTCCGGCAGCCGTTACCTCCGGCCGAGTCTGGTTATGGCCTGTAGATATTTCCTTTAAAGGTTTCAAGGTTCTGCTAAATACACCTGAGATCATTACAGGCTACGGCAACTCCATTTTTTATACAGCCGCAGGGACGTTCATCAGTGTTGTGCTTACGATCATGATCGCGTACCCTTTATCACGCAGAGGTTTCTTCGGACGCAACACTTTGATGATGATCATCACCTTTACGATGATTTTCAGCGGCGGGCTGATTCCGACCTATATGGTCGTGAAGGAACTCCATTTGATTGATACCCGCTGGGCACTGCTGATACCAAACGCGATTTGGGTATGGCAGGTCATTATTGCCCGGTCATTCTTTCAATCCTCCATTCCGGAGGAGCTGCTGGAAGCCAGCGAAATCGACGGTTGCAGTGATATGCGGTTTGTCTGGAGCGTTGTTATTCCGTTATCGAAGCCTATTATTGCGGTGTTAGTCCTTATGTACGCGGTAGGACAGTGGAATGCCTACTTTGACGCTTTGATTTATTTGAAATCAGCGAATTTGTTTCCACTTCAGCTTGTCTTACGAAGCATCATTATCCAGAACAACAGCGCAGGTACTATGGATGCAATGAAAATGGTGGAGCGGCAGCAGCTTGCTGAGCTACTCAAATATGCACTTATAGTTATCGCTACGCTGCCTGTACTTGTTATCTATCCATTTGTTCAGCGTTATTTTGTCCAAGGAATGCTGGTCGGTTCAGTTAAAGGCTAATTCACAGCTTTCAGAATCTGGAGAGCGGGAGAGGCACGCAGTGAAATGACAGAAAGATATCGTACCTGCCTAAATTATAAAAGGGAGTGATCGGATTTGAAGAAAAGTATGATGACCTTGTCATTGGTGCTGGTATTAATTCTTACGGTGGTGTTAAGCGGATGTGCTAATAAAAATACAGATAACACATCCTCCGCACCTGCTGACTCAGGTAACTCGGAATCAGCAAGCAAACCGGTGGAAATCAGCGTGTTCTCGGTTCAGGAATCCGGGATCGATGTTCCTACCAATAAATTTTCGAAATTTGTGGAAGACAAATTCAATATTAAATTCAAATGGGAAATCAACCCTTCAGACGGAGCCAAGGAAAAGCGCCAAATCTCACTTGCTAGTGGCGATTACCCTGATGCTTACCTGCTCACTCACTATATCGATCAGTTCTCACAGGCAGATCTTCTGAAGTATGGCAAACAGGGCGTACTGATTCCTCTGAACGATCTAATTGATAAATATGCTCCAAATATTAAAGCGGCTATGGAAAAGAACGATAATTTGAGAACGCTTAACACAGCACCTGATGGTAATATCTACGGGCTTGTCGCTTACACAGAGTGCTTTCACTGCTCCTATCCGAGCAAAATGTGGCTCAATACCGAGTGGCTGAAGAAGCTGAATCTGGAAATGCCGAAGACAACCGAAGAATTCAAAAAAGTGCTGGAAGCTTTCAAAACACAAGATCCGAACGGGAATGGAAAAGCAGATGAAGTGCCGCTGAGTGGTTCCATTGAGGAGTTTGGTGTACGCATTGTACCATTCCTCATGAATGCATTTGTATATGATGATGACCGCAATTATCTGAATATGCTGGATGGAAAAGTTCAATCGGCGGCTGTCACACCGGAGTGGAAGGAAGGCCTGACCTATATCAAATCTCTGTTTGACGCAGGTTTGATTGATCCAGGGGCATTCACACAGAACGCGGAAGCCTTCAAGAAAATCGGTGAAAATGCCGATGCGGAAATTCTGGGCGCCGGTGCGGGCATGCACCCTGCGATTTTCGTCAATATTGATCCGGGCAATAGAAGCTCGGCACACTACAATCCTGTACCACCGATTAGCGGACCGGAAGGTATCTCCTATGCGACTCATGATGCAGGTGGCGTATCCCCGGGAGCGAAATTTGTCATCACCAACAAAGCTAGCGAGGAAGCACAGATCGCTTTAATTAAAATGGTAGACTATATGTTTACTTCTGAAGGACAGACCAATGGTGGCAGCGGTATGAAGGGCATAGATTGGACGGATCCAGAAGAAGGCGATGTAGCACTGGACAAAGATGTTAAACCAGTGATCAAGACCATTCCTATGGCGGAGGGCGAAGCGCCGCGCAATGCGGGCTGGAGCGGCATGGGTCACTTCTATATGCCAAAAGAGTACCGTGATACTTTCGTTCAAGCTACTGACATCTACGCTTCCAGCGGTTATGAACGCAGATTGTATGATGCGACTCTGCTGTATGAAGGACATGAGCCTAAAGAATTATTCCCAATCTGGTCGATTTGGATTGATCCAAGCGAAATCGATGAAGCGAGCTTACTGCAAACCAACATTAAGAATTATATTGAGCAAAATCAGCTTCAATTCATCACGGGCAACAAGGATCTTACTAAAGATTGGGATGCTTATATAAAAGGTCTGAAAGACTTGAAGCTAGATCGTTATCTCGAAATCTTGCAAAAGGCTTATGAAACTTCTAAAAAATAAAATATTGAAATCAGAATCAGGTGCTGTAAGATATACCCCAGCACCTGATTTCTTGATTTCAAGGAAAAATATACATTTTTATTTACGGAGGATCAGTCATGACAGAAGAGAAACATTGCAATCATCAATTTGTAGCTCCAAGACGAGGACTACCGAATACAAGTGTAAGACTTGCAGGAAAGGAGCGGGTGACGGTCGCTTTTTTGGGTGGTTCCATTACGGAGGGGGCGGGTGCTTCCGATGCGGACATATTTAGCTGGAGAGTGCTGACTGGTAAGTATCTGCAGGAGCGATTTGCGAATCATGAATTCCGCTTCATCAATGCGGGAGTGGGTGGAACGAATTCCACGCTGGGCGCTCACCGATTACAGTCACATGTCCTGCAATACGGCAAGATTGATCTACTATTCGTTGAATTTAGCGTCAATGACGGCAACGACCGGGAAGAATCCATTAGAGGTATGGAAGGCATTGTACGCCAGTGCAGACGGTTGTCGCCCGGTACTGACATTTGCTTCTTGTATACGGTAGCAGAGAAGAATCTGTCGGGGAGCAACCCCTTTAACATTGCCGTCCACGAAGAAGTAGCTGAGCATTACGATCTTCCATCAGTTAATTTTGCAGCTAGAGTTTATGCACAGACCCAGGCCGGACAAATGGAGTGGACTGAGCTGGCTCCGGATGGTTATCATCCCAATGATGATGGACATGCGCTGTATGCTTCTTTTTTACAGGAATATTTGGATGCAGCTCTTGTTCCTGACAACACACATTCAAATACTGGAAGCGCGTTAAGTATTGCTCCTCTGGGGGAGCGAAATTATGAATACGGTAAATTACTGGATTTCAGAAGCGCTGATCATGCAGATGGGTTCGAGCTACGCGAGCTTACCCCTGATGATCCACTGATGAACTGGCGATTTGGAACGGAGCATTTATATACAGACAGCAAAGAGGCATCTTTTTCTTACACAGTAACCGGACAGAGTGTGGGTCTGCTGCTGCTCTACGGCCCGGACAGTGGGATATTCGAATATTCACTCAATGACGGTCCCTTTCATGCGGTTCACTTATTCGATGAATGGTGTCCGCTTGCGTTTCGGCCTATTATTGCTATGTTCGGAATCGAGGAACAACGTCAGGAATTGCAAGTAACCGTGCGAATTACAGGGGAAAAGGATGAACAGAGTAAAGGCACCAGTCTGCGTATTTTGAAGCTAATGTACAATTAATTATTTTAACCGAAAGGATTATACTGCCTCTTATTAAGCGTTTACAATACTAAGAAAGTTGGTGTTGATCATTTCTTTTAAAGAACACAGCGTCGATTCTTCTCCTATCGTAATCCGCCTGACTGATTATGGTGTTCTGCCGGATTCCGGGTTGGATGCTCAGCCAGCCATGACAAGAGCTATTGAGGCAGCTGCCGAAATAACTGGGCCGGTCCTGCTGGATTGTCCAAAAGGCTGTTATCATTTCTATCCGGAAGAGGCCATCCGGAAACCCTACTACATCTCCAACACTACCAGTGAAGAAGAGAATCCTGATGTCACCAAGACTATAGGAATTCTCTTAAAAGGGCTGCACAATTTAATATTTGAGGGAAATGGCTCTCTATTTATCTTCCATGGCAAGCAGACGATGTTCTTGCTGGATGGCTGCAAAAATGTAGAGATTCGTAATTTGCATACCGACTACGCCCGGCCGACTGTGTCAGAGATGACGATTATTGAAAGCGGTACTCATTATTTCGATGTCCAGGTTCACCCCGATTCGCATTATGAGATCAGGGACGGCAAGCTGGTCTGGATCGGTGAGGGCTGGAGCTTCTCGGAAGGACCGATGCAGACCTATGATCCACTCAGCAATACGACTTGGCGGATGGACAACTGGTCGGAGCTGGCTGATTCGGTTGAAGAGCTGGAGCCGATGAAGCTCCGCTTGCATTTTGATCATCAGCCTGAGGTTGTCCCCGGGCATGTTCTGCAAAGCCGTGATGGTATTCGCGATCAGGTAGGTGTCTTCCTTGTGGAAAGCTCTAACATCACCTTCGGCGATGTGGGGCTGCATTTTTTACACGGACTTGGTGTTGTAGGGCAGTTCAGCGACAATCTCACCTTTCAACGCATGGATATTTCGCCGCGCCTGGAGACAGGCCGAACGGTTGCTGGCTTTGCGGATTTCATCCACATGTCCAGCTGCCGAGGTAAAATAACTGTTGTAGACAGCCGTTTTGCCGGTTCTCATGATGACGTCGTCAATGTCCATGGTACCTATCTACGGATCGTTGAGCAGCTGTCTGCGAATAGGGTGAAGGTTCGCTTCATGCATCCGCAGACCTACGGATTCCTGGCCTTTCATCCGGGAGACGAAATTGAATTTGTTCGTTCTGGCTCTCTGACTACCTATGCGGCTAATGAAGTGATAGAGGTTACGCGTCTCAATCCACGCGAGCTAATACTGACTTTAGCACATCCGATTCCTGAGGGGATTGGCAGCCATGATGTGATCGAGAATGTAACCTGGACACCGGAGGTTGAAGTCGTAAATAATCACCTCGCGCGGGTACCGACCCGCGGTATCCTTGTGACAACCCGGCGTAAAGTAGAGATTAAGGGGAATGTTTTTGATCGGATGCAAATGAGTGCAATTCTGGTTGCCCTGGATGCGGAGTCTTGGTATGAGTCTGGCAAGGTGGAGGATGTAACCATCGCCGAGAATCATTTTATTGAATGCGGGGGCATCGAGCATCCGGTTATTTTCATTTCGCCAGAGAACACAGAGGTTGGTGAGAGCACTCCTGTTCATCAGGGCATAGTTATTAAGAACAACAGGTTCGAGACTGGTAAAACGTTAGTCCTTAGTGCCAAGAGTACCCGCAGACTGGCCTTCAGTGCTAACGAAATTGTCATGGGTGGGGAAAGTATGAACTGTCTTTCCAGTGTTGAGGCTGCGATATGTTTAACCGCTTGTAGCGAGGTCGGCATTCAGGATAATTTGTTCAATGAGTTAGGGTAGGTTGTGTTAGATCGCGATATGGATCGGTAGATCGATGTATAGAAAACGCTTTATCTGATCTTTATAATGAGGGCAGACTTGGGGGAATACATTATTTGATTCATGACAGATCGTGAGGGAGAGAACCAATGAAACTTCAATATGACAAGCCAGCAAATGTATGGACCGAAGGGCTTCCGATTGGGAATGGCCGTCTGGGTGGTATGATCTTCGGCGGTGTGGAACAGGAGAAAGTCAGTCTAAACGAGGATACATTATGGTCAGGGTTCCCGAAGGATGGGAACAATCCCGGTGCTAAGGAAGCTCTGCCAAAGGTTCGAAAGCTGATTCAGGAGGGCCGGTATTCAGAAGCGGACACCCTGACTAGAGAGATGCTAGGTCCGTACACCCAATCGTATCTGCCTTTTGGAGATTTACTACTTCGTTTTGAGCATGGTGGTGTTTATCAATCTTATCGGCGGACATTAGATATTGAACATGCGGTTCACCGCATTGAATACAAGATTGGTAATGTTACTTATACCCGTGAGATGTTCGCTTCACATCCTGATCAGTTGCTCGTGCTGCGTCTGACTGCAAGTGCACCGGGAGCGCTGAATGTGCATGCTACGCTAGATAGTTCGCTTCGGCATAGCCTTCACGCTCTGGGTGATAACTTTGTACTCTCGGGAACTGCACCGGAGCATGTTGATCCAAGCTATTTTTGGAGTGACAATCCGATCCAATACGGAGAACCTGGCAAGAGCAAGGGCATGGCCTTTGAAGGACAACTCTCCGTAGTAGCAGAGGATGGGGAAGTTACCGTTGACGGTAGTGGAATTCATCTGTTGGGAGGAACGGCTGCAACCTTCTATTTCAGCGCGGCTACAGGCTTTAATGGTTTTGACAAAATCCCGGGAGCTGAGGGGAAAGATGCTTCTGCTATTGCAGCTTCTTACTTGGCAGATGTGAATGGAAAGTCTTACGATAGCTTGCTTCAAGCGCATGCCAAGGATTACCGATCGCTTTTTGACCGAGTGAAGCTCCAATTAGGTAAGACACTAGCCCCGGATTCGATGTCCACGGAGCAACGGATTACGACATACGCGGCACAAGACCCTGGACTTGTCGAGTTGCTGTTTCATTACGGGCGCTATTTGATGATCGCAAGCTCGCGCCCTGGAACGCAGGCTACTAATCTGCAGGGAATATGGAATGCGGTTACCCGTCCGCCGTGGAGCAGCAACTATACGCTGAACATCAATACAGAGATGAATTATTGGCCAGCTGAAATTTGTAATCTGGCGGAATGTCATGAGCCGCTGCTGGATATGATCGGAAACTTGGCGAAGATGGGTGCGGAGACTGCTCAAGTCAACTATGGTACCCGAGGCTGGGTGGCTCATCATAATACGGATCTTTGGGCACAGACAGCACCGGTGGGGGATTATGGTGACGGAGATCCAAGCTGGGCTTACTGGTCGATGAGCGGCGTTTGGCTGACACAACATCTCTGGGAGCATTATGCTTTTGGCGGCGACGAGGAATATTTGCGGACTTCCGCTTATCCTGTGATGAAGGAGGCGGCTCTGTTTGCACTGGACTGGCTTATTGACGATGGTAACGGAAGGCTTGTGACCTCTCCATCCACTTCACCAGAGCATAAATTCCGGACTGCGGAGGGCTTGGCTGCAGTCAGTGCAGGTGCTACTATGGATATTTCGCTCATCTGGGAGCTGTTTACGAATTGTATCGAGGCCTCGGAAACGCTTGGAACGGATGAGGATTTGCGTGCAGAATGGGTAAGCGCACGTGAACGTTTATTGCCGCTGCAGGTTGGTAAGTACGGACAATTGCAGGAATGGTCCTTAGACTTTGAGGATGAGGATATGTATCACAGACATACTTCACATTTGGTCGGTATCTATCCGGGCCGGCAGTTGTCAGAAGATGAGACCCCTGAGCTGTTCGCGGCCGCCAAAACTTCGCTTGAACGGCGTGGGGACGAGAGCACGGGCTGGAGTCTGGGCTGGAGAGTTGCGCTCTGGAGCCGCTTCCGGGACGGCAACCGCTCACTACGCCTGCTCTCAAACATGCTGCGGCTGGTGAAGGACGGGGAGTCCGAACAGTATAGTCACGGCGGGGTTTATGCCAATCTGCTTGGCGCACATCCACCGTTCCAAATTGATGGTAACTTCGCCGCTTCTGCCGGAATTGCTGAGATGCTACTGCAATCTCACCTCGGCTATCTCGATCTGCTGCCTGCACTGCCAGATGAATGGCAGGGGGGAAGTGTAGCAGGGCTACGTGCCCGCGGTGGCTTTGAAGTTAGCATTCAGTGGGATAGAGGCCATCTCGTGGAAGCACAGATTACCTCCCTTCAAGGCAATGAATGTGTGATCCGCACAGATGCTTCGCTTATGGTGAGTAATGGCGGTAATGAAATGAAGTGTGACCGTTCCGCAGATGGAATGGTGAGCTTTCCAACGACCGCAGGCCAAACCTACAAGCTTATAACTGGTAAGCAATAATAGTTAGTTTCATACGAATATGGACAGCAGCAGGGACCTGAAATACAGGCCCTGCTGCTGTTTTTTTGTACGAATATAAGAATTCACAAAATGATCTATAGCGGCAATGGAAATATGTGGACCCGTGTGGCAACTGAAAAACACTATTATCGCAGAGTGAGTAAGAGGGAAACGGAGTGTGGATACGAAAGATGCGAAATGGTTAAGCGTAAGCAGTATTTTTAGCATAGGCGCTTCTTCTTGTTCAGCCTGAATATTTCTTGAGTAAATGCTTACCGTCCTTATAAGGATACCGAAGGCGGTTATGCTTGAGATGTGTTAGATCGCGGTATGGATCGGAAGATCGTTGTATAGAAAACGCTTTATCTGATCTTTATAATGAGGGCATACTTGGGGGACACAGGTACAAAGCCTGCCGCCTTCAAGGTCCAAAATGCAGTAACAAGGAGGCAAATCATGCTAACTGATAGTGCTACAACGGTAAAAGTGAATACGGACACAGCATCTCTTATCCGTGTAACCAATGATGAGGTGAATCTAGAGATTGATCTCGGGACGGGTGAAGCATCCGTTGCCCGCGGAAACACTTCTCATATAAAAGGGATTCGCAGCGCATTCCGCTGGCAGGGCCGGGAATACAATACAGAACATTATCAGAGCCACACACTGAAGTCTCAGGAAGTAGTAGTTCGTGAGGGCTTTGGAAAAGGTGTTCACGTAGTCATTTTGCACGAAATGTCCCTGCTGCCACAGCTGGAGCAGCATTTCTATATTTATGAATCTTCATCATTTGTGTTGATGCAAATCGTAATCACAAGCGCAAGCGACAAGGAGATCAAGGCAAACCGGATGGCAGTCCTTCAGACCCAATCGGTGTCACTTGGCGGGGAGTCAGGGCAACCCGAAGAACCAAGCATTCTGCGTGTGCCGTACGACAACGACAAGTGGGTCAGATATACAGTAGTGAAGCCGCCGATGGATACGGAAAGCTATGAAGTAACTGCATTGTTCGCGCCGGAAAGCCGGCAGGGAATTATTATGGGTTCTATTACGCACAAGGTGTGGAAAACAGGGATTCATATCAAAAGCGAACGGAGCGGAGGGATCGAGGAGCTGGATCTTTACGGCGGCGCTGTAAGTGAAATGACCCGTGATTCCCAGCCACATGGTTATGTGAAAGGAACACGAGTAGAGTCACCGCTCGTTTTCGTAGGGTTCTATGATGATTATAGAAAAGGGCTTGAAGCATACGGTCAGGCTAATACCTGGATAGAGGCTCCTCTGTCATGGGATGGCGGGGTTCCTATCGGCTGGAATAGCTGGTCTGCGGCAATGGCTGAGCTTGATTACGATCTGTATACGTCCACCAGTAATTTTCTGAAAAATGAAGTGCAGCCGCTAGGATTCCAGAATGAGGACACACTGTACATCAACTTTGATGCTTTCTGGGACAATTTCACACCAGAAGAAATGAAGAATGCACTGGACCTGGTTCGGGAGAACGGTCATAGACCGGGAACTTACTGGACGCCTTTTGCCTTCTGGGGAAGTCCGGCTCAGTTTGGGGATCTCGTGGAAGGTACAAACGGCAAATACACTTATGGTGATATCTTGCTGCGAGACAGCGAAGGAGAAATTTTGCCGGATGTTGATGGAGGGCTGGCCATTGACCCGACACATCCAGGCAACCTGCAAAGAATAGATTGGTATACGAATAAATTCATCTCGGAAGGCTTCGAGTATGTCAAGCTAGACTTCTTGGCGCATGGTGCACTGGAAGGGCAACATTACAATCCGGAGATTACGACGGGAATTGCGGCATATCACTATGGGATGACTTACTTGCAGAACAAGCTCTCACCAGAGGTGATCGGTCGGCCGTTCTTTATCAATCTATCCATCGCGCCATTGTTCCCTTATGCCTTTGCGCATAGCCGCCGGGTATCCTGTGACGTCTTCGGTACACTGCACGATACAGAATATTTGCTGAATTCGTTGACACATGGCTGGTGGATGAGCCATACCTTATATCGTTACAATGACCCGGATCATTCCGTGCTGTACAAGAGCCATAACCAAGATGCCACGGGCTGGCATGAAGGTCGGAGTCGGCTGACCGCTTCAGTCATCGCTGGAACGGTGCTGCTGTTAGGAGATGATTTCCGAAAAGAAGAAGCAGCCACCCGGGCCAAAGCGTGGCTGGGCAATAAAGAGATTATGAATATCGCCCGCCTAGGGAAGACCTTCCGCCCTGTCGAAGGGGATCTTGGCAAGCAAGCTTCCAATGCTTTCGTACTTGAAGATGCGGAAGACAATGTATTCTATCTTGCGGTCTTCAACTATGATGCTGCGAATTCCGCTCATAAATCGATCTCTTTAGAGCGTGCAGGACTGAATAGTCAAGTAGCTTACCAACTGCTTGATCTATGGGAAGGCACACAAGGGGAAGCAGCGGGAGAGCTTGCGGTTACGCTCGAACCGGCAGAGTCCAAAATCTTCAAATTAACGGCAAAGTAGAACTGATTATACACATTGAAAAAAGAATACGCGCAACCGCTTCTCGCGGGTAGCGCGTATTCTTTTTATTGAAGTCTTACATTCGTATTCGGCTTTGTGGATGAAGGCGGTACTGTGTGGGATTAATGCCGTAGCAGGTACTGAAATGTCTGGAGAAGGGGTGGATGGAAGGATAGCCCAGCTTCTCAGCAATCGCAGTCACACTAAGCTCACTTTCCAGAAGCAGCCCTGCCGCCCGCCTCATGACTAAATGATGATGATAGACGCGTGGCGTCATTCCGGTCTCCCGTAGAAATAGCTCATGGAAATATGTCCGCTTGAGCCCGCAGAACTGTGCCCAATCTTCGATAGATTTACCACGCTCGGAGTGGGTGTTCAAATATTCCAGCAGGCGGACAATACGATAATCACTTGGCTGATGCTGATGGAGGGCGTTATACCAGCTCAAGATCCAGCCGTACAGATAGCTATTGGCCGTCTCATTACGATAGAACAGCGCGTCATTGTAAGACTTGGCAATCATCACAAGACTATCATATAGCAGGGGATATTTAGCTAGTGGAAATACGCAAGGCAACTCGTTCAGCTCGGCACAGGGTGCTTCGGTGGCTTTTTTTTCAAAATGTAAGCCTTCAGGGGCGTGGATAAATGAAAGGTTATTAGATACTGGAGTGCGGTTGTCCCATAAATCAAAATAGATGTTGTAGGACGACAGTGGATGAGAAGGCATGATATGAAAAGCATGGGGTTGACCGGGACGGAGAAAGACAAGCGTCCTCCGTTCAATCGGATAACGTATTCCGTCGATCTCCATCTCACCAGGGCCATCAGTAAACAAGTGGAACGCGTATGCATTACCGACTCTCAGATGCTCATTGCTGCTGCCGTCGTACACATAAGGCATGATTGCGCCGACATACGGAGTTATTTCAGATAGTTTATTCATGTGGCCCCTCTTTTCTTATCTTACCGTACAAATCGTCAAATAATCGAACGGGTCAACAAAGACAGTGGTTCATCCAAATGGTACGATAAATACAATGAATCCGCAACATATTGGATAGGTTTAAGAAAGAATGATTCATCATGAAAGAGATGGAATTATGAATAGGTTTACACTATTTAGCGGATTATTTAACAACGTTTTTAGAGGGTTAACGCGATTGCACAGATTCTACTATGGACAGGAGAAAATAAAATGGGCGATTTTAGATTATGGTATTCTACCCCTGCAACGGATTGGTCACAAGGATTGCCACTGGGAAACGGAAGAATAGGTGCAGTAGTGATAGCTGCTCCGTATCGTGAGGTATGGAACATGACCGAGGTTACCTACTGGTCGGGTCAAGCGGAGTCAGAACCTGCTCCTTTCGGAGGCAAAGCTGCGCTGGAAGAGATGCGGAAGTACTTCTTTGCTGGCGATTATAACGAAGGTGACCGTCTAGCTAAACAACATCTGCAGCCGAAGAAACGAAATTTCGGTACGAACCTTGGTTTATGCGAGGTTGTCATTGACTTTGCAGAACAGGCCACGGATTCCGGGTCAGCAGCGGCTATCGAGCGAGAGCTGAATTTGACCTGTGCTGTGGCTCAGACAGTGGTTCACAGTAGAGGGACAACGCTGCATCGTGAGATTTTTGCCTCTCATGCTGATGATCTGGTGGTCTCAAGAATTTGGAGCGATGAACCGGGAGGTGTATCCTTTACGATTGGTCTGGAGGGTGGTTCAGAGTCGTTTACGACTCAAGTCGTGAATGACGACATTATTGAATTTAGAGGACAAGCCACAGAGAATGTGCATAGTGACGGCACTTGCGGGGTATGGGCAAAGGGACAAATTAAGGTAAGCATTTCCGGTGGTACGATGTACAGAGGGGAAGGTCAATTGAGAATTGCCGGAGCCAATGAGGCGCGAATTTATTTTGCCGTCAGCACCGATTACAACCGTAGTAACTCGGAGTGGGAAATGGAGAGCAGCAGCACATTACAGCAGGCTTTGATTAAAGGATATGCGCAGTTAAAAGAAGATCATATCAAAGATTATGAGCAAGAATATGGGAAGGTGGATATCCAATTAGGTACCACTGGGAAGGTGAATCTGCCGACTGACCAACGTATTCGATTACTGGCACAGGGTCAGAAGGAGGATTCGCAGTTGTTCGCGTTGTTCCTGCAGTACGGACGTTACCTGACTATTGCTGGAGCTCGGGCAGACTCCCCGTTACCGCTGAATTTACAGGGAATATGGAATGATGGCGAGGCTTGCCGTATGGGGTGGAGCTGTGACTATCATTTGGACATCAATACGCAAATGAATTACTTTCCGACAGAAGTCGTAAATCTTGGGGATAGTCATTTACCATTAATGCGCTATATTGAGGATTTGTCTCAGGCTGGAAAGTCAAGCGCTCGCGATTTCTATGGCAGCAAAGGCTGGGTAGCACATGTGTTCTCGAATGTCTGGGGCTTCACGGCTCCGGGCTGGGAGACATCTTGGGGGCTGAACGTTACAGGTGGACTATGGATTGCGACGCATCTGATGGAGCATTATGAATACAGTCAGGACCGTGTATTTCTGGAGCAACAGGCCTATCCAGTGCTAAAAGAAGCCGCAGCATTCTTCCTGGATTATATGACCATTCATCCAAAATACGGCTGGCTGGTGACCGGACCTTCGAACTCGCCGGAGAATCATTTCTATCCTGCGGATAGCAGCGAGGGGGCACAGCAGCTATCTATGGGTACCACTATGGATCAGATGCTGGTGAAAGACCTTTTTGAGTTCTGTTTGAAGTCTGCGAAACTACTGAATACGGACGAGGAACTACAGGAGCAGCTGGAGCAAGCGATATCCAAGCTGCCACCGTTTCAGATCGGCAAGAGAGGGCAGCTGCAAGAGTGGCTTGAGGACTACGAGGAAGCGCAGCCGGAGCATCGGCATTTGGCCCATTTGTTCGCGGTATATCCAAGTAATCAGATTACACCAGGTAAGACACCTGAACTTAGCGCTGCGGTGAGAGTAACACTTGAGAACCGTATGGTTCAGGAAGAACTGGAGGATGTGGAATTTACCGCCGCATTATTCGGTCTCGGCTTTGCCAGATTGTATGACGGGGAAAAGGCCTTTAATCATATTTCTCATTTGATTGGTGGACTCAGTTTCGATAATTTATTCAGCTTTTCCAAATCGGGCATTGGAGGAGCGGAATGCAATATTTTTGTGATCGATGGGAATTTCGGGGGGGCGGCTGTTATTGCCGAGATGCTGCTGCAAAGCCATGAGGGTGAGATTCATCTGCTGCCTGCGCTTCCAAAGGCATGGGGTACAGGATCGGTATCAGGACTGCGGGCCAAAGGAAATGCTGAGGTTGATGTAGCTTGGGACACTGGTCAATTGGTGGAAGCAAGGGTCCGTACCTACTCGCCAGGAACCGTGACACTTCGGCTGGGAGATAGAAGAGCTACTGTTCAAGGCGAAATAGGAGGAAGCTACTATTTTAACAGTCAGTTAGAGTTGGTATAATGATTCAGCGGGGGGGATATGAACCCCCGCTTTAATTATGCTAGGTGATTAGCGCATGATTAAAGGGCTATCCGGTCTGTTATGGACCGGATAGCCCTTTTGCCGATATCTGCAAATTAACGATTCATGCCTGAAAATAACTTTCATTTATTTGGACCATAGTAGCCTAAGGGGAAAAGAATATAATAGAAGAAACAAAAAGCAGACAACAAAGAGGAGGGGACATCCGTGTATAGTATTTTTCTAGTTGATGATGAAGAAATAGGCCTTGAGATGATGAGAGATTATATCCGCTGGGAAGAAATGGGTATTTATGTGGTCGGAACTGCGAGTAATGGTAGAGAGGCTCTAGAGAAGATAGAGGCCATTAGACCTGATATTATTCTTACAGATGTCCAGATGCCGATTATGAACGGTATTGAAATGGCTAAAAAAATACATGAAAGCTATGACTGGATGCAGTTAATGTTCCTGACTGGGCATGACGAATTCGACTATGTAAAATCGGCACTAAATGTAGGTGCTGTTGGATATTTACTGAAGCCCCTCGACTTGAATGAAATTGGAAGCGTTATCGCAAAGGTGAAGCAGCGCTGTGAGGAAGTTCAAATGAAGAAGCGTTCCATGGAGGCGGCTAAAACGAACCTTCTTAAGGAGCTTTCCTATGAAAAAAATGCGGAACATGCCGCTGATCTGGCGACCAGCTATTGCAAGCTTACCCGTGAGTCTGAGAGGAATCGCTACACAATGGCGCTGTTCAGTATCGATCCGATTGAGGCAGAGGGAGAACAGCAGAGTCTGGAGGATTGTAAGAACCGGTTGGTAGCTTTTCTGGATCATTTCTTCAAGTCAAAGAATATAGAGACGGTATTTGTGCCCTACAAAGATGGGGAGGTAGGTGTATTTATGGAAGCACGCCAACAGCCTGGGTATTATGCGTGGGAGGATTTGGCAACGGCTATCCGAAGCGGACTGGATTTCACAGTGACGGCAGCAGTCGGTGCGCAGGAAACCGAATTAACAGAGGTACATTGTCTGTATAAGCAGACGCGTGAAATCCTGAATGAGCGTTTCTATAAAGGGACGGGTTCAATTATTCATGCCTTGGCGATTTCAAACCAGTTCGATAGTGAGCATGTGCCACCTTATAATAGAAAAGAGTGGTTTGAAGCTATCAATCAGCTAGATTTCGAGCAAGCTGCACAGAAGTTGCATCAGTATTTCGAGGGACTAGCCCAACTAAGAATCAAGAAAAAAAATATCTGCGAATGGGCGATTGATCTTGTCGATGAGCTGCTGGAGCAACTGCATCAACCTGTTCCTGAAGGGGTTAAACGGGCGGAGTTATATCATTCCATCTATAATGCATTGACTTTAAATGAGATTGAGGATTTGATCCTGGGCACTGCCGGCAATGCCATGAGCTTGCTGGGTGAGCGTCTTATGGACAAAAACACGAAATTAGTTCACAAGGTCCGCAGTATGATCGACCAGAATTTCGATCAGCCGATTACGATCAATAGCTTATCTGATCAGGTTTATTTGTCGCCCAACTATTTACGCTCCATTTTCAAAGATAAGACGGGTATCACGATTCATGATTATTTAACACGTATCCGGCTCGGTAAGGCTACAGAGTTGCTGGCTGACGGCTCGCTCAAAATTCAGGATATCGCCCAAAGAGTCGGTTACGAAAGCACGTCTTATTTTATCTCCCTATTTCTGAAGAACCAAGGCGTTACACCTAACGAGTACAGGAAGAGTCTATGATTGTGTAGCGCTTCAGTTCGGCAAATAGGAAATAAAGTTACTTTCCCTTACGAATAGTAAACTTGCGATATGGATATTAATCCCTCTGCTTTTTACAATTAAGCATGTATTATAACTAGCACATGTGAGGGGCTTCATTCCTCAAGGCAATCAAAGGAGTTTTAGTTCATCGAAAATCGGTAGCGCTTTCAAGATGCTTCTTAACCAACTCCTTTGATGACTTGATGGACAGATATAGCCCGAATATCACAAAAGTGCAAGGAGACCTACAAACGGAGGGATTAAATGTTTGGGAAAGCAATGAAAAGAGGATTTTTGTTCTTTGTCATCATCTGCTTGGTAATAGGCAGTGGCGGTCAGTTTGTCAGTACGGTTTATGCCGATGGTACGGAGAATACTACCTATGAAGCTGAAGCTGATGGAAATGCTATGACTGGCAATGCTTCTATTTCTGAACACCCAGCGGCTTCCGGGGGGCAGAAAGTCGGAGGCATGTATCAAGGAAGCACTTTGCAGTTCAATCATGTGACTGTAAGTGAGAGTGGGAATTATAAAATTACAATATACTATTTTTCTGGCGATTCGCGGCCATTCAATATCAGTGCCAATGGCGGCGATAAGCAGTTTGAAGAACCACCCAAGACAGTGGATTGGGATACGGTGGGAGCTTATGATGTGACACTTCCGCTGAATGCTGGAGAGAACAGTATCCTGATTGATGACAACAACTGGTATTCTCCAGACATCGACAAGATCGTAATTCGTGGACTGGACGACAGCGACCCAGGTGAAGGATCTGGAGGCGACTGGAAGGAGAAGCTGCATGGTGCAATCATAGAAGCCGAAGCGCCTGAAAATATAATTACAGGCAACGCCAAAATAGCGGACAGCAGCGTTGGTTCCGGTGGCAAAATTGTAAAGGATATGAATAAAAACAGTGCTTTACAGTTCACAAATGTCACTGTGCCGGCAGCGGGAACGTATTTGATCCGTATTTCCTATATTTCCGGTGACCAGCGGCCTGTCTATATACAGGTGAATGATGGACAGGATGAATTGGTTGATCTGCCAAAGACAGCAAGCTGGGATACGGTAGGGACTTATGATGTAGAAGCCTCCCTGCAGGAAGGGTTGAACACGATCACTTTCTCGGATCATGACTGGTACTCTCCAGATTTCGACCGGATTGAAGTCATACCGTATACGATCAGTTATGAAGCGGAGTCTCCGGTCAATGATTTAACTGGAGAAGCACGAGTTGCTGATAGCCCGAATGCTTCCGGTGGACAGAAGGTAGGGTATCTGAATGGCGGCAGTTCCTTAACTTTCAATAAGATTACGGCTCCGATGACAGGGGATTATCGGATCACGTTAGCTTATTTCTCAGGTGACCCGCGTAGCTTATACGTCAGCGCTAATGGTGGAGCAGAGCAGTATTATGAACTGCCAAAGACACCAGACTGGGATACGGCTCTCACATATGAGCTTACCCTGCCCCTGAACGAAGGCGAGAATACAATCAAATTCTCAGACGGCAACTGGTATGCGCCAGATCTGGATCGAATTATTGTAGAACCGGCATTGGGTACAGATCCTAATCCTCCAGTTGAAGAGGATGGGGATCTGGGGACACCAGGGGCTTCGGATAACTACGGGGCCATCACCGTTACCGAATATACTTATGGAACGCTCGTATCGAATGGGCAATATGAGGTTTCCTTTTATACTAAGTCTGGATACGCAAGCTACAAGTGGACGGATGGTCAGAAGCTGCAAGGAATCTATAGCAGCATCAAACTCGGTGATACGCTCGTTGAGACTGCAAGCTATGAGAATCATGCAAGTGCTGGTGCTCCAGCAGAAATTCAGGATGGCTTCGGCAAAGGAGTGGAGCTTACTTTTGTTCACACCTCAGCTGGACAGCCAACGCTCAAACAGGTTTACAAGTTTTATGACGATCAGAAGTATTTCTTAACTCGTCTGGATGCCATTAGCGACACGGCGTTACAGACGAATTATATGTCACCTATTACCGTAAAACGTTCAGGTGGAGTGGATATCGGTGCCAGTGCAGATAACCGGGTACTGACCGTTCCTTTTGACAATGATGCTTGGATTCGTTATAAATCTCAATCTATGAACCGAGCGGATACCAGCTATGAAATGACGACTATATTTAATAACTCGACACGCAGCGGCCTTGTGCTCGGGTCGGTCACTCATGATACGTGGAAGACCGGGATCGACTGGAAAGGATCTTCTAATCGGCTGAATGAGCTGGCGGTTTATGGCGGAGCAGCCAGCGACGTTACACGGGATACCCAGCCTCATGGCATCCTTACAGGCGCAGAATTGTCCTCGCCGCTGATTATGGTGGGGGCATTCAGTGATTACCGCACAGGACTTGAGGAATACGGAAAAGCTAATGCGATCATCACACCTCCACTGTTGCTGAATCCTGAGTTGCCGCAAGGCGTGCCGGTTGGCTTTAACAGCTGGGGAGCTTACGAAGGTACACTTTCATACCAAGACGTTGTGGATGTCTCCAATTATTATAAGGAGCACCTAAATGATTTCAATAATAACGGTAATGTATTTATTAATATGGATTCCTATTGGGACAATTTGAATGATAAGCAGCTTGCTGACGCTGTATCAGTCATTAAGGGTAATGGTCAGCATGCAGGTATTTATTGGGCACCATTTGTATATTGGGGCAACAATATGAGCCAGCCGGTAGAGGGTACCGACAATAAGTATACGTATGGCGATATTGTCCTCAAAGATGCTGAGGGTAAACCGCTGCCGACGCTGGATGGGGCTTTTCCTCTGGATGTGACACATCCAGGTGCTAAGCTGCGCATGAATTATTTTTTGGACAAATTTAAGGCTCTGGGCTTTACCTTCATCAAATTGGATTTCTTGACGCACGGTTCGCTTGAGGGACAACATTTCGATTCAACCGTAACGACAGGGATTCAAGCTTATAATGAAGGAATGCGTTATGTGAAAGATCGTTTGGATGGAAAAATGTTCATTAGCGCATCTATTGCGCCAATCTTTCCAAGTCAATATGCACACAGCAGACGTATTTCCTGCGATACCTACGGTAAGATCAATGAAACGGAGTACATGCTGAATTCGTTGACTTATGGCTTCTGGCAAAATGGCACGATCTACACCTATACGGATCCCGATCATTTGGCGTTGGCCCGTGCTTCCAGCTTAACTGAAGCTCGCAGTCGAATGAACTCTGGCGTCATCGCCGGTACCGTACTTCTCGGCTCTGATGATGTTAACGATCCAAAGGCACAGGAGTACATGACTGCCTTATTTAACAACAAGGAGGTTCTCGAATTAGCGTTAAAAGGAAAAGTGTTCAAGCCGCTGGAAGGGAATACGAATGCAAATGCAGCGGATACTTTTGTGATGAAAGACGGCAACGATTATTATCTGGCTGTATTCAACTACAGCGCCAATGCTTCTGCAGACAAAACGGTGAATCTTGGTAGAGCCGGATTGGACGCAGCGGATTCGTACACGATGCAAGACCTATGGACGGGAGAGGTTTCGACGATTTCAGGAACACTTGCATTGTCCATGCAGCCGGCTGAATCGAAGCTGGTAAAATTAACAGCTGCACCTAAGAAAGTTACAGGTGTATCGCTGGATAAGACAGAGCTAACATTAACTGCTGGTGCAACCGGAAAGCTGACGGCTACGCTATCTCCAGAAGAGGCGGCGAATAAAGCAGTACACTGGACTTCAGGCGATACGTCTGTAGCTGCCGTAGTGTATGGAACAGTAACGGCTGTAAATGCTGGGAAAACCACAATTACGGTGGAAACAGTAGACGGCGGCTTAAAAGCTACGGCAGAAGTTACAGTCAAAGCAGCCTCTACTGTAGAACCGGGAAATCCTGAAGTGCCTGCGAATCCGGGTAACCACAACGGTACTCCTGGTAGCATTGTAGACCAAGAGAATGGCGCGGTCACTCTAATCCTTACACGAGAGATGCTGAAGGTGGATAGTGCATCTGGTAATGTCATCGTGGAGATTAAGGGAGATACACAGCAGATACAACTATCCTCTGATGTTGTTCGCCAGCTGGCGAATCACACGCTGGTTCTGAAGTCCGGTAAGTTCTCCATGAAGGTGCCTGCGGATCTGCTCCGCCAGTTGCAGAGCAAGCTACCGGAAGGTCAGCGGGATGATAGCACGATAACCCTGAAATTAACACCACTCAGCAGCAAGGCTAATGAGATCATTGCTGCAGCGGAGGGAACTACTCATGCACAGGTTAGACTCATGGGTGATATCTATGAGTTCAGTCTGTCGGTGACCCCGAAAACTGGCACAACAGAAACGCTTTCTGCGTTCGATCAACCCATTACGCTAAGCCTGACAGTGGGAGCAGGTTTTGATTTGAGGCGTGGAGGCATTTACTATATTGCGGATAACGGTAAGCTGGAATATATCTCTGCGAATTATGCTGATGGTGTATTGACAGCACAAGTTAATCACTTTAGTAAATATGCTGTGCTGGAGCTTAAACGGAGCTTTGTCGATGTGCCAGCCCATCACTGGGCTAGTCCTGCAATCCAAGAACTGGCGGCCAAGCTGTATGTTCAAGGGACTAGCAAAGACAAGTTTGAACCAAACCGTGCGATTACACGTGCTGAGTTCACCTCTATGCTCGTTCATTCCCTTGGGCTGACCACAAGAGGAGATGTTAGCTTTGGTGATGTTGCACCGTCTGCTTGGTACGCGGAGTCCATTTCTATCGCTTACAAGGCGGGCATCGTGAGCGGCAGAAATGCAACCAAGTTCGAGCCGGCTGCACAGATTACCCGTGAAGAAATCACGGTCATGTTAATGAAAGCCTATGAGCTGAAGAATGGCAAAGTAACTGTTGCTTCAGCTGACGTGGCATTCACCGATATGAAGCAAGTCTCCTCTTGGGCAGCATCTTCTGTAAAGGGAGCAGCCAGCCTAGGACTGGTTCAAGGCCAAAGTGAAGGTCTGTTTGCACCAAAAGGGATCGCTTCCCGAGCAGAAGCGACCCAAGTGATCTATAACTTGATTATGAAGTAAAACATTGCAAATATACAAATGAACGAAGGAGTTAAGCGATCTCTAGATGCTTAGCTCCTTCGTTTTTGGTGTTCACTGAAGCTTTATTAAGTAGCTAGCGTCCTAATGATAATGGTTATATCGAGGGGCTCGTGGCAACTAGGCTAGGTGAGAGCGATTAGGGAAAATCTCCCTAAAAATAGCCGGAAAATTCCTGGATGCAATGTAATTAGGGAAATCCTCCCTAATAATCGGGCGAATTTCCCTAATTATTAATCAATATTTCTGATTTCTCAATAAGCTTTGCGATTATTCAGATGCGTCATTCCTTACAGTTCCTTTTGCGGCAAGCGAATTTGCACAGTGGTACCTATTCCGAGTCTGCTAAACACTGTAACGCCGTAATGCTCCCCAAATCTCAGTTTTATCCGTCGATCTACGTTTGAAATCCCATAACCTCGTCCGGGCTTATCCTCAAGTAAAGCTTGAAGTGTCTCACGGCTCATCCCCATACCATCATCAATCACGGATAGAAGAATATCATTATCTTTTATTAGTCCTTTGATATGAATATTTAGCGGGCTTTCCTGATTCCACACAGCATGAAGCACCGCATTTTCTACAAAAGGCTGCAAGGCTAGCTTGACTGTAGAGTAAGGTAAGATCACTTCATCCACATGGTAGGTGATGTTCAATTGTCCTTTGAATCGGATCAGCTGAATGGCATTGTAGCTTTGCGTCAGCTTCAATTCTTCATTAATAGTTAAGATGCTCTTCCCTTTATTCAGGGAAATGCGATAAAACTTGGCGAGATGAAGCACCAAATCCTGAATACGGGTATCTTGATGTTTTAGGGCAAGAGACGAAATGGAGCCCAGTGTATTGTAGAGAAAATGGGGGTTGATCTGAGCCTGAAGCAGGTCAAGCTCTGCCTCCTTATTCTGTAGCTCCTTCTGATACACTTCGGTGATTAGGCTCTTTAAGCGTGTAGTCATTTGCTTGAAGGCAAAATGAAGCTGGCCAATCTCATCATTGCCTAAATACTCATCATTCGTAGGGTTGAAGTCACCACGTTCAAGCCGCCGGATCATTCGGATTAACGTGCGAATACGTTTGCTGAACAGCGATGCCGTAATATATATCAGTATTAATGCTACGACTATAAAAGCTAAAGAAATTTTGATGATGAGCTCGGACAGTGATTTGGCATCCTGAATGATACTGTCATAAGGAAAGATAGATACGGTTTTCCATCCGTTTTTTAGCGTATTGTAGACGGCGAATGCTTTTACCCCATTATATGTAGTATCAAATCGGCCAGAAGGCGATTCATCAAAGCTCTGATCAAGCATTTCCGGCAGACTTGTATTTAATAAGTGCTTGTCAGCAGCTGATAATATAAGGCCCTTGTCATTAACAATAAAAATATCTTTGCCACCCGTCTCTTCCTCCATTAAAGAATAGATCACCGATTCGGATATTTCGAAAACCAGAATACCATAGGGATATTGATTGCGATTATTGTTCAGTAACCTGGCTAGTGTAAACATCGCGGGATTATCTTGTGACTGCGGTGAGGATAGATGAATAATATTCCCGTGAGATTGCATCAGCTGCTTGTACAGCGCTGTATTTTTAACCTCAGGTGTCACCGGCTTGATATAATAATCATCTTTGGGAAGTGATTCATTTTCCGAATAAATGAAAACGCTACCAAAATCGGGATAAGCGGCCAGTACCGTGTCTATACGATTGCCAATATATTGATAGACGTCTAGATAGGATGGATCATCCTGGTATTCGCTTGTGAGATAAGTGGCCAGTCTGTTATCCAAGTAAATGGAAGCGGAAATATGCTCATAACTGTCCAGTTTGTTCTCCAGGTTCTTATTGATCTGCGCCGTCGAATTCATCATATTGCTGTAAATCTGATCTGTTAATTTTGATTTTGTTAACTCGTAGGAAAGGTAGGCTAATAACATCATTGGAATAATGGTGACCAGAACGAACACAAGGAACAGCTTGGAGCGAAAGCTAAGGTCAATAAAAGGCATATAAATATACTTTTTGTAGAAATGACGCATCGTAGAAGTCCCTTCTTTACTGTAAATTCACGGAAAGCCAAGTTTATCATATCAGACTGAATATCGAAATCCAATGCTCGAATGTTAAGAAACTCCTTTAAAAAGCGCTATCATTCGGAGGATTGAAGTATAGAAAGGAGTCCTATACGGACTTAAGATAAATAGGAGAGAAGTTGAATCGAGATGTTGCAGGGGATGCTGCACGAAATAAAAAGGGAGGGTATTTGATGTATAAAGCAAGCGCTATCAAAACAGTCAGGGGCAATAATTTTTGGTACAGATTAAAAGAGCAGAAATGGTTATTTTTGCTAATGCTCCCTGCCATAATTGCGACATTGCTATTTTCCTATGGACCTATGTTTGGTATGTATATGGCATTTACAAACTATCAACCGGGTGGAGGAACATTTTTTCAACAATTTTTCCATGCCGACTTTGTTGGCTTTAAGTGGTTTGAATATTTCTTTACCACAGGAGACTTCTACCGTGTAATGCGTAATACGCTTGCGACAAGCCTCTTGACCTTGTTATTCGGGTTTCCGGCGCCGATCATACTCGCGCTTGTGCTGAATGAAGCAAAACAGGGATTTTTCAAACGCTTTACGCAGACGGTTTCTTATCTGCCGCATTTTATCTCATGGGTTATCGCCGCTAACATTGTAATTACGCTGCTAGCTTCCGATGGGATGTTCAACAATCTTCTAGTAACGCTCGGGATTGTGGACGAACCCGTAGCTTTTCTACAAAACGGACCTTTATTCTGGTGGATTATCGCCTTATCTAATATGTGGAAAGAAATGGGTTTTAGCGCCATTATGTACCTTGCTGCAATATCCGCTATTAATCCAGAGCTTTACGAAGCCGCAAGAGTAGATGGAGCTAGCCGATTCAAGCAAATGTGGAATATTACGCTCCCTGCTTTACGTCCAACTATCGTGATATTGGCGATTCTCGCAGTCGGAGGTATTTTGAATGCCGGCTTTGAACAACAATATCTGTTGCAAAATAACACTGTGCTTGAGTACTCGGAAGTTATCGATATTTATGCATACAAATACGGGCTGCAAAACAGCATGTTCTCATACGGGGCTGCCGTGGGGGTATTCAAATCCGTTATTGCCTTCATTCTTGTTGTAATCGTGAATCGAATTTCTAGAAAAGTGAACGACCAAGCGTTGTTCTAAATAACAAAATGGAGAGGAGCGCTTGAGATGTTTTTGAACAGATACGGAGATCATATCTTTAAGTGTTTTGTATATTTGATTCTTATTCTTGTATTGCTAGTTACCTTCTTACCTTTTTGGAATATTCTCGTGCTTTCATTAAATGCTGCTGAGGATACTGTTCGTGGTGGCGTCTACTTTTGGCCAAGAGATATCACCTTTGATAGCTACAACCAAATTTTGAAAGATACCGAAATTATGAATGGGATATGGGTAACGGTTAAACGGACCGTAATTGGTGCACCACTGTCGGTTCTTGTGATTACGATGCTTGCTTATCCGCTAAGCCGGCGGAATTTGATGGGACGCAAGGGCTGGAACCTTTACTTCATCTTTACGATGTATTTCGGAGGCGGTTTGATTCCTTATTACATGGTGCTTAAAGCCCTGAATATGATCGACACTTTCTCCGTTTTTATTCTGCCAGGCTTGATGAATGTCTTCTATATGATTATTGTCCGTACTTTTATGGAGGGATTGCCTGGTGAGATTGAGGAATCAGCGAAAGTAGATGGAGCGAACGACTTAATGATTTTCTTCCGGATTGTGCTGCCGTTAACAACACCAGTACTCGCGACAGTGGGCCTCTTTCAGGCAATATCACATTGGAACTCGTGGTTTGACTCTTATGCCTTTACTTACAGCTCAGACCTGAAGACCTTGCAAGCTGTACTCGTCAAAATACTGAGTCAATTCCAGACCGGAGGTATGGTATCGCAATCGCAAATGCTGGCTAACTCTGCCAAACGAAATGCGGTTTCAAGCGATACGATCCGGATGGCAGCGACGATGGTTGCAACATTGCCTATCGTTCTAGTGTATCCGTTCCTGCAAAAGTATTTTGTTAAGGGTATGACTTTGGGAGCTGTTAAGAGTTAATATGATTAATAACCGAACGCCAGCCGGAGAGGAATTGTCCAACTGGCGGCCCTGAAGGGGGGTGAGCGGACAGACTTGCTTGGTTGCTTGATAGGCTTGTGACGTAACTTAATTAATGGGAGGAATTAGGGTGTCTATGATAAAGAAAAACAAATTGTTGAGCGTAAGTATGACTGCTGCATTATCTGTGGGTCTATTAGCGGGCTGTGGCTCTAATGATGGAACAGACAATACAAACAAAGCGGCTGGAGACAATACAAAACAAGAGCCGATTACACTTACATGGTTTGATTCAAATACTAAGGGAGAGCCTTTTACTGATGCTGTCGCCCAAGAAATCACTAAAAAGACTGGCATTGAGATCTCCATTCAGCAGCCAACAGGAAATCCGACAGAGAAGCTAAGCTTGATGCTTGCCAGCGGCGACTATCCAGATGTGGTCGTGATGAGCCGCGGGGATGCTTCACTTGATAAATACATCACAAGCGGTGCCTTCATTCCACTCGATGAGTTGATTGAGAAGAATGGTCCTGATATCAAGGAAATGTATGGCGACACACTGACCAAGACGCGTTATAAAGACGGAAAGAACTATTACTTGGCTAACTGGTATGGATTAGATAGTGACCCAGTCTTTGGGATGCTGATGAGAAAAAATCTGCTTGCAGGTCTGGCTCCAGACAAAGCAGATGGCAAAGCACCGCTTACAACAGATGAATTAGAAGCAATTTTGAAGGATTTTAAAGCAAAAAACAAGACGATTGATGGAAAAGAATCTGTTCCAATGACCATGAACGGTGAGAATATGGGCGCCAACCTTGGAACGTTCAAGGGCATGTGGGGGCTGAAAACCTACTACGATAATAATGGGAAATTGCAATATGATGTTAAGGATCCTAAGTATCGTGAAATGCTGCTCTATGTGAACAAATTATACAGAGAAGGTCTGATCGAAAAGGAATTTGCCATCAGTAAAACACAAACCTGGATTCAAAAGCTGGCTACCGGCGCAGTATTCTCTACACCAGGCGCATATTGGGACCCAGGTAACGCGAATGGTACTTTGAAGAAGGATGGCGGCGAAGATAATCAATTCTTCCCTTATAAGGTTGTGGCACCAGGCACAGACCCTACCCAAACGACATCTGGACCAAGAAGCTCACTGGGATGGGATGCCATCGCTATCACTAAGAATAACAAGCACCCTGAAGAAACAATGAAGCTGTTCAATTTCTTGGCGAGTGATGAAGGGCAGCATTTACTGCTGTGGGGTCAAGAAGGCGTTCAATACACCATGGTGGATGGCAAGAGACAACCAGACCCTGCATTCTTGGATAGCTTCAAGGAAAATTGGGATGACACAGTGAAGAAAAGCGGTGTCCGCAAATGGTTATGGTTTATTAAAAATGGTCTGGATGCCAATGAACAGCCTTACGATATGGCGGTTAAATATCAACGCAGTGAAGTAGATCAGTTGGCGATCAAGAGCCTTGGGGACTCCGTATGGGATACAGCGGAATATGACAACCTGACCCCTGACGGGGGAACACCTGAAGCCCTGACTGCACAGAAGGTAAAAGATATTATGGATCAAAGCATTACGAGAGTGATCATTGCTCCATCGGAAGCCGAAGCTAATTCCGTATTTGACAAGATGCTTGCGGATATGAAAAAGGCTGGGGATGAGAAAGTAGAAGAAATTATTAACCAGAAGTACGCAGAACGTATGGAATTGTGGAATTCAAAATAATTAATGTAAGGGCTTCCTCTCTGCATTCAGGCAGAGGGGGAGCCTTTTGTTATGGCATGCGTATTTTTGCGGAAATCTAGCGGGGCCTGATGATAGTATTTTTTGAATTGATGATAGAAATGGCTGACATTCTCAAAGCCGGATTCCAGGGCGATTTCGACCACACGCAGTTCAGTAGTAAGTAATAGATTACGTGCCACGTTGAGCCTAAGTTGATTGATATATTCTGTTGGTGTCTGGTTCAAATACTGGCGGAAGGCCCGGTTGACATGACCGGCACTTCTGCCCGACAACTCGTACAGGGTATGAAGACCTTTGTTCAGGTTTTCTTTTAGATGCATCTTGGAAACGGCATGTTCGAGCCACAATGGGAATTCTGGCTGCTCGATGGTTTCTGGAGAGAAAAAATGCTGGGTAAGTGTATCTACGAGTATTCCTTTCAGATAAATCCTGGACTTTACTTTGTCTAAGGTAGAGAGCATTCGGATGCGTTCAAAAGAACGAATGAAATCATCCATCTCCAGTTGAGATAGCATGGCGATTCTAGGAAGCGGAGTATTTAATAGCCCGTGCAGGAATTCTTCTTCATTCAGATAACTAAAGGCATCATTAATGAGGCTTTTTCGGCAGGGAATATTGAGAAAGCGGCAATCGTTATCCCCGTCAGCTTCATAGTGATGAGTATCATCGGGCCGGATGAAGACGAGGCAGCCAGATTGAAGAAGCTGGGTAGCCCCGTTGACAATATGCCGGCATCGGCCTTCAGTGAGTATAAAAAATTCATAAAAATCATGCGTATGTTCTGGGGATACCTGACTCAGAGATTCTACCCAGAAGGGATCAGCTAGCAATTCGGGGTTGATGTGGCTTGCCTCGGTGTATTTGATCATGCTCTTCCTCCAGCGTTTGATGATGTTAAAATAGCACACTATTTTTGCGAACACAATAGAAGAAATGTATACATATTACTGTTAAGATTTTAATACAAGAAGTCAAAATAGCACATCTGTGGAGGCGAAAATATGCAACTTATCGATCTAAATGGAAAATGGAAAATGAAACGGCTTGATGAACCAAATTGGCTGGAAGCCAGTGTACCAGGCTCTGTCTACCATGATATGTTGAACGCCGGAGCAATGCCAGATCCGTTCTACCGCGAGCAGGAGCATGAGGTTCTGGAACTGTCCAATTATGATTACGAATATCAACGTAGCTTTCAACTAGAGGCTGAAGTTCTAGAGCATGACCGCATATTTCTGCTGTGTGAAGGGCTCGATACGCTTTGTGAGCTTTACCTGAATGGAACGAATATTCTGAACAGTGACAACATGCACCGGACGTATGAAGTAGATATCAAGTCTGTATTGACGACTGGTGATAATACTATTCATGCCATTTTTCGCTCCCCAGTAGAATTTACTCTACGGAAGCAAGCAGAGCTTCCGCTTAGTGGATGTGCGGATGCGGTAGAGGGGATATCGCATCTGCGCAAAGCGCACTCCATGTTCGGCTGGGATTGGGGTCCGAAGCTGCCCGATCTAGGAATCTGGCGGAGTCTCTCTATTCAGGGTTATAACAGCGCCCGCCTTGAGGATGTTTATATTACACAATTTCATGAGAAGGATAAGGTCACGCTGGATGTTCGAGTTAGGACAGCGAGCTGGCTGGAGGCTGATCGGGAGATTGTGGTTAAAGTTCATTCACCAGCGGGTCAAATTCTGGAGCAACGTGTAATTGAGACTATTGGAACAGATCATCATATTACACTGGAAATTACCGAGCCAGAGCTGTGGTGGCCGAATAATCTCGGTGCTCAGCCGCTGTACAATGTAGAGGTTGTACTTGAGGAAAAGGCGCTGGAGTTAGATCGCAGAGAACTGCGGATTGGACTCAGAACCATTACGGTGAAGCAGGAAGAAGACCAGTGGGGAGAATCATTTGCATTTGAAGTTAACGGTGTGCTTATTTTCTCTACAGGTGCTGACTATATTCTGGAGGACAATCTTCTGCCGCGTGTGACTAGGGAGCGTACAGATCGCTTGCTTCAAAGCTGTGTGGCTGCCAATTTCAATACGATTCGTGTATGGGGTGGCGGATATTACCCGGATGATTATTTCTATGATCTCTGCGATGAATATGGTCTTATCGTCTGGCAGGATCATCTCTATGCGTGCGGCATCTATGCCTTGACCGAGGCTTTCGAGGAGAATATCACGCACGAGACCATCGATAACATGAAACGTCTTCGCCATCATGCATCGCTAGGTTTATGGTGTGGCAACAACGAGCAGGAGCTGGCCTGGGATGAATGGGACTGGGAGAAGCATTATTCTCTGCAGCTAAAGGCAGATTATATTAAGCATTATGAGGTGCTTCTACCGGCAATCGCAAAAGAAATTGATCCGAACACCTTCTACTGGCGGGCTTCACCATCCTCCAAAGGCAGCTTTGACAAGCCAAATGACGAGAATTATGGAGATATGCATTACTGGGGAGTCTGGCATGGAAAAGAACCCTTTACCGATTACCGGAAGCTATATCCGCGCTATATGTCTGAATTTGGGCTACAGTCCTTCCCAGGCCTGAAGACCATCGAATCGTTCACACTGCCGGAGGATCGTAATATCTTCTCTTATGTCATGGAGTCCCATCAGAAGAACAATACCGGGAATGAGAAAATTCTCTATTATATCGGGGAGACCTACAAATATCCGAAAGATTTTGAGTCTGTGCTATATGCCTCGCAGCTGATTCAAGCAGAAGGGATGCGCTGCGGCGTTGAGCACTGGCGCAGACATAGAGGTCGCTGTATGGGGGCATTGTATTGGCAGTTGAACGACTGCTGGCCGGTAGCTTCTTGGTCCAGTATCGACTATTATGGCCGGTGGAAGGCTATGCATTATGCGGCTAAACACTTCTTCGCGCCGATCCTTGTTTCTGCCCATGAGGAAGGAACGAAGGTCTCCCTTCATGTCTCTAACGAAAGCAGAGAACAAGTTATTGGTGAACTGAGTTGGAGACTGCACACTGCGACATCTGAGGTCTTACTGGAAGGCACAAAGCCAGTGGAAATTGCCGCATTAAGTACTGCTGAGTTCGAACAGCTTGATTTCGGTCACATATTGGATACGAAAGGGAAGAAACGTGAGACTTATCTGGAATACGCTTTTGAGGTAGACGGCGAGAGGAAGAGCGGCGGAACGGTCCTGTTTGTTAAGCCGAAGCACTTTAATTTCATTGACCCTGAGCTTGAAGCGGTACTTACCGAGGAAGAAGAGCAATTCATAATTACTGTGAAGGCCAAGACCTATGCTCGTTTCGTCGGCTTAGACTTCAAGGAAAGAGATGCCATCTTCAGCGACAATTATTTTGATATGTCGGGTGGTACAACTAGGAGTATTACCATCGCTAAAAAAGATCTCGACAAGCCAGCTACGGTGGAGGAACTTCGTGCACAGCTTACTGTACGCTCCGTATTTGATATTTAAATAGGAGGATTCGCAGGAAGTAGGCCCTTAACTTTGGCCTCTTTTTTTATGTATTTTTTTTACTATAGCCGCTAATAATCATTTATTGTTTTGCAAAGCTTAATAACATGAAATTGAATTTTTTATAGATCAATATTTTACTAATGAAGGTATAGATATTCAGATTGTATCCCCTTCCAATTATCTTTAAAATAGACTTCAAACAGCAAGATCTGAAAAGAAGAGTAGGAGGATATTATGAGTATTTATTATGATGACAGCCGCAAGGTATTTCATTTACAGTCTGAGCAATCCAGCTACATTATTGAACTCGTCAGAGGTGAGCTTCCAGCGCATGTTTATTGGGGTCCTAAATTAGAGGGAATAGTGCAAGCGCTGAATTTGGTGGAACGTTGCTCCTTTAGCCCGACCTACACGATGGAGGATAAAAAAATCTCCCTCGACACCCTTCCAAGTGAATTTCCGTCTTATGGAAACGGCGATTTCCGTGAACCCGCGCTTGAGGTTCATTTAGTAGATGGTACGAGCGTTACAAATTTCCTGTATAAGAGCCATAAGATTAATAAAGGAAAACCTGCATTAAAGGGTTTGCCATCCACCTATGTTGAAAGCGAAGCAGAAGCAGAGACACTGGAACTGTATCTTCAGGATGACAAAACGGGATTGATTGCTGTATTAAGCTACACTGTATTTAATGATCAGGATGTAATCACACGTTCCGTGCGAATTGAGAATCAGGGTAAGGATAATGTAGTGCTGAAACGTGTATTAAGCGCAAATGTTGATTTCCATGATTCGGAATATGACATGTTGCAATTATCTGGGACTTGGACGAGAGAACGCCATATCTATAAAAGACCACTTGTACCTGGTATCCACCGAATTGACAGTAAACGCGGTGCCAGTAGTTCCACGCAGAATCCGTTTATGGCCTTGCTTGCAAAAGATGCAACAGAGGATCATGGTGAAGTATACGGGTTCAGCCTTGTGTACAGTGGAAGCTTTCTTGCGCAAGCGGAAGTGGATCCATACGGGATTTCCAGAGTGGGCATCGGCATTCAACCGTTTAATTTTCAATGGTTGCTTGAACCGGGAGAATCTTTCCAGACTCCTGAAGCAGTGCTGGTAAGATCCAGTCAAGGACTTGGTGGATTATCAAGAACATACCACCGTCTGTATCGGACCCGGTTATGCAGAGGTGAATTCCGTGATCGGAAGCGCCCTATTCTCATCAACAACTGGGAAGCGACCTATTTTAATTTCAACGCAGATAAAATCAAAGAAATTGCTCAAGCAGGCAAAGACCTTGGCCTTGAACTGTTTGTCTTAGATGACGGGTGGTTTGGGAAACGAGACAATGATGATAGCTCCCTCGGAGATTGGGTAGAGGATCGCAACAAGCTTCCGGAAGGTCTCGGAAAACTCGGGGAAGACATTACGGCAATGGGCATGGAATTCGGATTATGGTTCGAACCGGAAATGGTATCGCCAGAAAGCGATCTTTATCGTGAGCATCCGGACTGGTGTCTTCATGTACCAGGTCACACAAGAACGTTAGCTCGCCAGCAGCTTGTACTGGATTTATCCCGTAAGGATGTATGTGATTATATTGTGGATTCGGTTAGCTCTGTGCTGTCATCGGCTCCGATTACTTATGTGAAATGGGATATGAACCGGAATATGACGGAGATTGGATCTGCTCTTCTTCCTGCAGAACGTCAACGCGAAACAGCTCACCGTTATATTCTTGGACTTTATGATGTGCTGGAACGTATCGTCACCCGTTTCCCTCATATTCTGTTCGAAAGCTGCTCTGGCGGTGGCGGACGATATGATCCAGGAATGCTGTACTATATGCCACAGACCTGGACCAGTGATGACTCGGATGCGATTGAAAGATTGAAGATCCAATATGGAACAAGCATGGTGTACCCTGCAAGCTCTATGTGTGCTCACGTATCGGCTGTTCCTAACCATCAGGTGCACCGTATCACCCCATTGGAAACACGAGGTCATGTTGCGATGTCTGGTAACTTCGGCTACGAACTAGATATGACCAAGCTCACTGAAGCTGAACGCGAAGATATCCGTAAGCAGGTTTCTGAGTACAAAGAACTGAGAATGCTGATTCAATTCGGAGATTTCTATCGACTGCTTAGTCCATTTGAAGGCAATCAGACGGCGTGGATGTTTGTTTCGGAGGATAAAAAAGAAGCTTTTGCCACATATTTCAGAGTTCTGGCTGAGCCTAATGCTCCTCTCCGCAGATTGCGGTTGAAAGGACTCGACCCCGCTAAGAATTACAAACTTGAGCTTAATGGTGAAGTGTATAGAGGGGATGAGCTGATGCACTTCGGACTCACTCTTCCACAGCTTGAGGGCGATTTCAAAAGTTTGCTATTTGTACTCAAAGAGGTTTAATAAAAAGAGGAGCAAGCCACGGGTTTGCTCCTTTTTTATATGAATTAATTTTCGAAAAATACATGTTTGGTGAGGAACGCTAGATCCTGTTCGCGGTAAGTCGAAGGGTTGACCCCAAAATAGGACCGGAAAACCTTTCCGAAATAGCTGGCATTATCAAATCCGGTTTCCGTCGCAATCTGGTTGATACTCAAATCTGTTGTTTTAAGTTTAGAAGCTGCTAACTCAATCCGCCGTCTTTTTAAATACTCAAAGGGTGAAAGATTGATGTTTTTTTGAAACAGTCTGCAAAGATGATGCTTGGAAACGCCAATATGAGCGGCAACATCGTCTAAGCTTAGATTATTATTATGCAGATTATCCTTCATGAATTGAATTGCGGCGTGAAGCTTGTCATTTTTTATATAGGTAGTTAACAAATTTGGTTTCCTGAGATATTTCTCCATGGACAAGATCCACTGAAAGACTTTTCCCGTTAAAAGATGCAAATCTCTTTCTTCATGAACCTGAATGTCCTTGAATGTATTCCACAATAAATCTATTGAAACCGATTCCTGAGGGAGTTCTACAATGGGACCGCAATGAGCAGCGAGCTGGTTCCAAAGTGAAATCGCTAAAGGCCCCCGTAGATTGAGCCATAAAACTTCCCAAGGCTCGGTGCCTTCTTCCGGATAATAGTACCTGTGTATGCTGGGGACAGTCACTAAAAAAGCTTTGCCCTTCGTTAACCGATGAACAACCCCATCTATTTCAATTCTACCTTCTCCCGATAATGTGTACTGAAAAATAACACAACTTCTCTCCGTCCGGTTCTGGCCGTTGAATGAATAGGCAGGTGAATCGAGTAGTTCCCAGCCGATAGAATCAAACAGAAGCATGGAAGCTTCTTCTTCCGAGCGAAAGGTGTAGGAGGAACGGTACATTAGCAACTTTCCTTTCTAAAAAAAGCTTTTGAGAACAGATCAATAATTTACTACTGTTGTTTACTCTATCAAAGTGTAAGCTTTTTTCGTTCTCTGTTCAATCTCTGTTGAATACGCAAGCCTCAGCTCTAAAAAATAAGAGCTGGTGTGGTGGGGGAAATTACCTCACCTTTTTTGTTGCTTAAAATTCCCGATTACGCATATAATACAAACAAATGTTCTTATTTTTATGGAGGCGATCGCATGCAAATCAGCATCGGCCAAATAATTGAAATTATATATCTGGATAAAGCGAGAAATATCAGCCAGCGAAAAATTGAAATACACAGTATCCGTGACGGTCGCATACGAGCAAGCTGTCTGACTACAGGGACGCCCCGCATGTTCTTGGCAGCAAATATTCTTTCATGGCAACCCGCGCAGGAACAACGTCATGCCTAAGAATCGCGTCATTCTACTGTCTGATTGCCAGGCGTTTTACGCCTCTGTGGAGAAAGCTGCCCACCCTGAATATCGAGATAAACCTGTTGCGGTAGGGGATCCAACAAGAATGAACGGGATTGTGCTGGCAGCCTGCCCGCTTGCAAAAGCAAAGGGGGTAACAACGGCTTCACGTGTAGGTGAAGCTTTAGCAAAATGCCCGGAGCTAATCGTAATAAGGCCCCGCATGGGGACTTACATTAAAGTATCACTCTTGATATCAGAGATTTACCGAACATATACCGATCTGGTAGAACCCTACAGTATCGATGAGCAGTTTCTGGATGTCACAGGATCTCTTGCGTATTTCGGAGGATCGCTGCAGGACATGATTCATAAAATTCAGCACCATGTATTACTTTCGACGGGAGTCTGGACACGGGTAGGTATTGGATCTACTAAGGTTATGGCAAAGATGGCGACAGATAACTACGCCAAGAAGATGAAGGATGGGATATATGAACTTTCTTTTGACCAATTAGAGACGACCCTTTGGAAACTTCCGGTGCAGGATATGTTTATGGTAGCGGCTAGAATGACCAAGAATTTTTGGCGTATGGGTATATCCACAATTGGAGACATTGCGCGAATGGAACTGTCAGAGTTTAAGCAACGAATGCGAACCACCATGGGTAAGCAAAGTGATATTCAAGCGGAATATTATTGGCAAACTGCGCGCGGGCTGGATCCTAGTCCAGTGGTCACAGGAATGCGCCATCAGATCAAATCTGTGGGACACGGCAAGGCTCTTCGCTGGAATTTATACACCCGGCATACAGATATTGAGGTTGTGCTGCTTGAACTCGTCATTGAAGTATGCCAGCGAGCCCGGCGGTATGGTTATATGGGATCGGTAGTTTCTATTTCAGTTTTAGAGACGGACGGAGAGCGTTCAAACGCTTACGAGCGTCAGATGACATTGCCCGAACCGACATCACTAACACACGAAGTAGCTGCTGCTGCGCAAAAATTATTTGCAGACAACTGGTCTGGCCTTCCCGTAGGTCGATTAGCGATTTCCTTGTCTAACCTATCAGATGATAGCGTCATCCAACTTACACTCTTTGATGACAGGGTTCGGGCTTACAACAAAGAACGTGCAATCGATCAAATAAAAGCCCGTTATGGCAGTAAAGCTCTAATCAGAGCTTCATCTATGCTGGAATCCGGTGTTGCCCTAGAAAGAGCTGAACAGATTGGAGGTCACTATAAATGAGTAAACTTGAGGGTAATGAGCGCTGGAAAACGAAAATGATCATGACCGAACATGTTGAGCAGTACGAGGAACAGCAGCGTGTGAACCCAGATAAAATGATAACTATGGAGGAGCGTACGATGGTTCGAGATCTCATTTTGCTTCCCTATATAGATACCATGGTTAGCAAGAGCTTGAAAGAAATCGAGCCCTCCAGCAACATTCTTAAACGCGCCTATTTGATGGCTGGGCAAGCCATTCAACGCCGGATCATGCAGGATACTTATCGGCTGCAAAAAGAGCTGAAACAGCGGAATATCAGGGTGCTGGCAGATGAACAGGAGGAATTCTTGGTGTATTACAAAATCTTTTGCCGGGGATATCAGGAACGCTTTGGATTAACCCGAGATGTTATGCGTACAGAGATAAGCTTAAGGTTGACGAAATACACTGCTGAACTAGGAGCAATATTAAAAGATCACTTGAAATAAAACAAGGCTTTGTCAGGGATTATTACTGGCGTGGTCTTGTTTTATGTGAACCAGAAATTAATCCCGGAGATCTTCTTCTGATGGAATAATCGCCCAGGGATATGATAAGCTCATGTAGAGTTATCATATCCCTAAACAGAGGAGGGAAATCTATGAGCCGTTTGATCACAGGGAACACTTATTATGGATTTCAGGTCGTTAATGAGGAATTTATCCGGGAGAACGAATCCAACGTATTCACGCTGGAGCATCTGAAGAGCGGCGCCAGGCTGCTGTTCGTGCAGAATCAGGATGACAACAAGGTATTTAGCGTAAGCTTCAGGACCCCGCCTGAAGATAGTACGGGGGTCTTTCATATTTTGGAGCATTCCGTATTATGTGGTTCAGAGAAATATCCGGTCAAGGAACCTTTTGTAGAACTACTGAAAGGTTCAATGCAGACGTTCCTGAACGCATTTACGTTTGGGGATAAGACGATGTATCCAGTAGCGAGCCGGAACGATCAGGACTTCTCCAATTTGGTGGAGGTTTATCTGGATAGTGTTTTTCAACCGAATATTTATAAGCAACAAGAAATTTTTGAGCAAGAAGGCTGGCATTACGAGCTTCAGCATCCCGAAGATGAGTTAATCTATAAAGGCGTGGTTTATAACGAGATGAAGGGTTCATATTCCTCGCCGACTACGGTTTTGATGGACCGAATCAAAAAATCATTATATCCGGATACGATTTACCGCCATTCCTCAGGTGGAGATCCACAGGAGATTCCTGCGCTAACGTATGAGCAGTTTCTTAGAGCGCACAGCAATTATTATCATCCGTCCAACAGTTATTTTTATCTCTACGGAGACGTTAATATTGAAGAAAAGCTGCAATTTATAGACCAGGAATATCTCAGTCATTATGAACATAACAGCTTCGATACTTCCATTCCCCTACAACAGCCCATTGGAATGACGGAGCTGGTAGCGGATTATCCGATTCTGGAAGCAGAAGCAGCCACAGACAAAACTTATTTGAGTCTAAATTATGTGATTGGAGAGTCTACAGATCGGGAGCTGAACCTCGCCTTTGATATTTTAAAAAGCATGCTGATGGACAGCAACGCAGCTCCGCTCAAGCAAGCCTTGCTCGAAAGCGGACTGGGCAAAGACGCGTTTTCTTTTTATTCCGACAGTATGGTTCAACCGCTGCTTGGTATTACGCTGACGCATTCCAATGCTTCCTCCAAAGATGCCTTCGTGGAGCTGGTGAAGACTACATTAAAGCGTTTGGCGGAGGACGGACTAGATGAGAAGCTGGTGCTGGCAGCGGTCAACAGTAAGGAATTTGAACTGCGGGAAGCGGACTTTAACCAGTATCCGAAGGGTCTTACTTACAATATCGAAGTGATGAAGTCCTGGCTCTATGACGGTCAGCCGACTACTCACATGCGCTATGAAGAGGTGCTCACGGCCATTCGGGAAAAGCTTGCGGACCGTTATTTTGAGAAGCTGATTGAGGACTATTTACTGAACAGTGATCATTGCAGTGTGGTGGTACTGAACCCGTCCAAGACGATCGCAGCGGAAAAGGAAGCAGCTACTCAGCATCAATTGAATGAATACAAAGCGTCACTGAAACCCGATCAGCTGGAGCAGCTTGTTCTGAGTACACAGCATCTTCTGGCGCGGCAGAGTCATGCGGATGCAGCTGAAGACTTGCAGAGGCTACCGAGCTTGTCTTTACAGGATATTAACCGCAGCGTAGAACCACAGGTGCCGACCCATGAACAAATCCATGAGGGCATTAAGGTGATCCACCATGAGGTAGCTACCCATAAGATTGCTTACTGCAAACTTTATTGGAATACGGATGTTGTAGCTCCTGAACGAATTCCTTATATGGTGCTACTGGCAGAGGTATTGGGCCAAATGGAGACTGCCTCTTACGCTATTAAAGAGCTCACCAGTGAAATCGGGATCAAAACCGGAGGCATATATTTCAGAAATGAGCTGTTTGGCGCTGCAAAAGCTGCGGGGGCAGGTTATCAGCCTAAATTCTCTGCGCTGGTGAAAGTGATGGCGGGGCATATCGGTGAATCACTGGACCTACTGCGAGAGATACTCTATACAAGTGCGCTCGATAATCTGACCAAGCTACAGGAAATTGTCCGCCGGGAAGCCTCGCAGATGGAATCCATTCTGAATCAAAGAGGGAATGAGATTGCGGCTAGCCGTCTGATGTCCTATTTCTCGGATATGGGTGCGTATCAGGAACAACAGGGCGGCGTTACTTATTACCGCTTTATACGGGAGCTTGCCGAGACGTTCGATCAGCAGGGAGCTCAGGTAGCAGACATACTGAAGGACATTTGTGGGGATTTGTTCAATAAAAACAATCTGATTATCAGCGTGACGGGAACACCTGACTTGTATGAAGAATTCGTCGCTAATGCAGCGAAGCTGGGTATCCAGGATCGGCCAGTAGTAAATAGGCCTAAGATTACGGCGCAGGGACATGCGGACAATGAAGGATTCATGTCTTCCAGCCAGGTGCAATATGTGGTTAAGGGATACGACTTCACTAAACTAGGATTCACATATTCAGGGAAAATGCAGGTGCTCAAGAAAATCATGAGTCTTACCTATCTGTGGAATGCCGTGCGTGTGAAGGGTGGTGCGTATGGCGGGAACCTGGTTCTGCGCAGAGATGGGATGATGATGTTCACTTCCTACCGTGATCCGAATTTGCAGGAGACGCTGGAGGTTTATGATCAGGCGTACCGCTTTGTTGAAGGATATGAAGCAGATTCCGACGAGATGACCAAAGCAATTATCGGCACCTTGTCCATGCTGGATCAGCCGCTGAGTCCCAGTGCACAGGGACGGCGGGCGGACAGACATTATTTTGAACAGGTGATGGAGGCCGAGATGCAGCAAGAACGGGATGAAATCTTGTCGACAACACCGGAAGATATCAGACAGTACACCGATTTACTTAAGGCTGTGACGGAACAAAATTATTTCACGGTGGTCGGCAATGCTTCAAAGCTGAAATCGTCAAAAGCATTATTCGGAAGTTTAGAGGAGCTTGTGAAGTAACGCTCTCTAATGACTCCTCTTCAGTACCTGTCTACTCGACAAGGGCTGGAGAGGAGTTTTTTTATGTTGAACTAAAAAACATTTTTACAAGGAATAGTGGCGTAGGGGAATTTTGGAACTGTAGGAGCGTTATACAATCCGGAAATCTGGGGACAACAGCGGCCGGAAGTCCAAACATTCACCATAGTCACGTACTCACCTTGTTGGAAAAAAATTAAAGTGAACTCATTTAGTTAGAACCTTGACAGTTAGGGTTCTAACTATTATGATAATGATGTTACTTAGAGTTCTAACTAATGCGAATGCGGAGGAAATAACAATGAGAAAACCCGTTGAAAACACACCATTTTCTAATTTGATTCGAGAGATCGGGATGAAACTAAAAAGTACAGCTGATGCCAGGCTGAATGAGCTAGGGCTGAATTCTCAGCAAGGACGCATGATTGGCTATATTTTTGAGCATCAAGAAAAAGGTGTGATCCAAAAGGATTTGGCGGAAGTCTTTAATCGAAAAGGAGCGAGTATCACCAGTATGCTTCAAGGGTTAGAAAAGAAAGGCTATATCAAGCGTGTCACACCTGAGAATGATGAACGGCAGAAGAGTATTTTTGTTTTGGAAAAGGGTGCGCTTTTGGTCGAGGAGTTCAATGAGATTTTCTCTGAGGTAGAAGCAAGCATTACAAAAACACTCCGTCCGGAAGAAACAGCTACCTTAAAGTCTTTACTACAAAAAGTTAATTCAAGTCTATAAACGTTCGGAGGATTAATCATGGAAACCGAAGTCTCCAATCAATATTATTTAGAATCGGCGCCGATCAAGAAGGCAATAGCTCATTTATCCATTCCTATGATGATCGGGATGTCTGTAGGTACCATCTATAATGTAATCAATGCTTATTTCATTGGGTTACTCCACAATACTAGTATGCTGACTGCCATTACGCTGGGTCTACCCATTTTCACAGTCTTAATGGCCTTTGGGAATATGCTTGGCGTTGGTGGAGGAACATTTATTACAAGGCTAGCGGGGCAAAAGGATACGGAGAAGGGGAAGAAGGTTGCCGGATACACTTTTTATGGAAGCATTATGGTTGGTATTCTTATTGCTCTACTAGCGATGTTAGCGATGGATCCAATTACGCGATTACTAGGCGCAGATGCTGCTACTCTAGCCTTTACTAAGGCTTATGCTTTGACTCTTTTCGCCGGTGGATTCGCCATTGTGCTTAATTTTGCCTTGGAACAGCTAGTCCGTTCCGAAGGTGCCTCCAAAGAATCGATGTACGGGATCTTCATCAGTACGGCTTTAAGTTTAATTTTCGATCCACTCTTTATTCTTGTGCTGAAGTGGCATGTGGCAGGTGCTGCGTTGGCGATGGTTTTAGCGAATGTGGGTTCCGCGATTTATTATGTGTATTTTTTAGAAACGAAAAGTGAGCATTTAAGGGGATTTTTGAAGCATTTCAAGATATCTGTACGAGATCAATTAGAAGTATACAAAATAGGAGTATCGGAGTTATTGCAATTTAGTTTTGTGATTGTGAGCACGCTTTTGTTAAATAACTTCGCAATTCAATATGGAGAGAATGTGGTTGCTGGATTTGGTGTGGCCTTAAGAATTGTGCAAGTTCCGGAATTTTTATCCATGGGCTTATTCTTAGGTTTGATTCCACTATTTGCATTTAACTTTGCTAGTCAAAATATGGCGAGACTTAAATCAACGATTAAACATGCTTTTGCCTATATCGGAGGCATTGCATTTGTCTTTGTAGGTCTAGTGTTTTTGTTTAGAGGAACGATCTTGCATTTCTTCTCTAATGACCCTTCCGTGTTAAGTATGGGAACTTATATTTTGGTAGCCATGTTAATCTCTGCTTTATTTAATGGTTTTACAGGTTTGTTTATGAGTGTTTTTCAAGCGACCGGACAGGGGATACCAACTAACATTATGGCCATCACACAAGGCGTATTGTTTATCCCTATGATTATCGTGTTACATTCTGTCTTTGGACTTCATGGCGTGATCTGGTCAATGACCATAACAGAAGTTATAACGAGCTTGATGGGTGTCATCTTGTTTATCATTTTTAGTAAAAAGCTTAAAAGCACGGGTGGGGATGGAAAAGATATTGTAGAGGTTGCGTCGGTGTAACAAAAGCTTTGCTTTACGTAAAAGCATAGAAATATAGTGGATGGCGGGAGCGTGGCTCGCGCTTTTTTTGCAAATATAAAAAAGTATAAGTTTTACAATATACTTTATGTCTTATATTTCTCGTATAAACACCTTTGGCGTCCTTATAAGGACGCTAAAGGTGTTTATACTTGGTTATCTAGAAGGTTTCATGACCGAAGGATCGGTAAAATTAGTTCCAAAATGAACAATTATAGTTCTTATGATCAATGCTTACTTTTTCTACAATTAGGGATAAGTAAAGGAGGAGAATTATGATACGAAAATTTCATCTTAAAATGGATACGCGCGAAGCGATCGCTGGGTATTTATTCGTCACTCCACTGATGTTGGGGCTGATCATCTTGACCTTGATCCCTGTCCTGGGTTCACTATTATTAAGCTTCACGAACTGGAACTTTGTAGCTGGTCTAGGGGGGATTAAGTTCGCGGGTTTCGATAATTTCATAAGGCTGTTTCATGATGATGCCTTTATGAAAAGCTTGCTGAACAATTTGCTCTTTATTATTACAGTACCGGTTACGATCATCGTTGCTCTGCTGTTAGCTATCCTGATTGATAAACAGGTTTTCCTGAAGGATTTATTTAAAGTGATTTACTTCCTTCCCTACATTTCCAGTGTAGTTGCCATCGCTATGGTTTGGCAGGTTATGTTTCATCCTTCCCTAGGGCCTGTCAATCAATTTCTGATGTCGCTGGGGTGGGATTCTCCACCCAAATGGCTGGCTGATATCCATTATGCGCTGCCGTCGCTGATGATGATCCAGATTTGGATTCAGCTCGGGTACAACATTATTATTTTTATCGCGGGTTTACAGAGTATTCCGAAGGATCTTTATGAAGCGGCTGATATTGACGGTGCCAATGTCTGGCGGAAATTCCGCAACATCACGGTTCCCTGCATTTCGCCAACTACCTTTTTCCTGCTGGTTACAGGGGTCATCGGCTCCTTTAAAATCTTTGATCTCATACAAGTACTGACACAGGGCGGACCGGCTAACTCCACGACCGTTATTGTCTATGAGCTGTATGACACTGCCTTCAATCAATTGAAGACGGGTTATGCTTCTAGCATGGCACTTGTCCTGTTCCTCATCTGCCTGATCATTACAGCCCTGCAGATGTTAGCGCAAAAAAAATGGGTCAATTATTAAAGGCGGAAAGGAGAAATTACAGTGAGAAAAGAGCTTCTATCCAGAACCATCTGGACAATCGCAATGGGACTGCTAGGTATCGCATTTCTTTTACCCTTTCTATGGATGTTATCCACTTCCTTTAAACTGGAGAAAGATGTGTTTAATTTTCCAATAGAATGGTTGCCTCAGCAGTGGAATCTTATTGAAAATTACAAACAGGTTTGGTCCGGTGATTTCGCTCGTTATTACGGAAATTCCATTTATATTACGTTGGCTACGACTATAATTAATGTGCTGATATGCGCATTGGCGGCTTACGGGTTCTCCAAGCTGCGTTTTCCGGGTAGAGATGCAATGTTTATAGTTGTATTGGCCCTTTACATGGTTCCTCCACAGGCTTCGCTGGTTCCGCAGTTTCTGCTGTTTAACTGGTTGAATCTGATTGATACACATTTAGGGTTGATCTTAATTAACAGTTTTAGTATTATTGGTGCGTTTATGCTCAAGCAATTTTTTATGGGGGTAAACAACGAGTATCTTGAATCCGCGCGGATAGATGGAGCAGGTCATTTTCGTTCGTTTCTACAAATTGCCTTTCCGCTGATCCGTCCTGCTGTTGCTACTTATGCTATTCTACGTTTTATCTGGACCTGGAACGACTATCAGTATCCACTCATTTTTTTGAAGTCTAAAGAACTGTTTACTATTCAGTTAGGTATTCGGTTGTTTGGGGACCAATACGGGGATGTCTATTCCCTTATGATGGCTGGTGCGGTGTCCGCAATACTGCCGCTGCTGATTATTTTTGCTCTTGGTCAGAAGCAGGTTATTGAGGGGATTGCCCTCGGCGGTGTGAAAGGATAATAAAAGTCAAAATAGTTTCTCTTCGGTAGAATATGAGAACTTTCCTCATCTATCCTGCATGTTAGGATGTTCTTGTAAGCAGTTACATAGCACTAGCTGTAAGACGAGGTATGCCCAACACATTTATAGGAGGGTCTATATGAAAAAGAAATTATTATCCGTGCTTATGATCTCATCAATGGCGTTGTCACTCACCGCATGCGGTGGAAATGCGAAAACAAATAATGCAGGAGCGACAAATGCGCCTGACACTGGTGGAAATAAGGAGCCTGCAGCAGAGAAGGTTACGCTGAAGCTGAGCACCTGGCAGACAGAAGCTAAAGCGAAGTGGAGCACGATTATTGCGGAGTTTGAGAAGGCGCATCCCGACATTCATGTAGAAGTGGATCTGCTAAATGAAAAAGGCGACTCTGTTGCCTCCATGCAGAAGCTGGATTTGATGGCCGCTGCAAGTGACCCGCTGGATATTGTCGAATTGCCGTATACCAACTATTCGCAGCGTGCAGATATCGGTGTGTTAGCACCGATGGACGAATATATTCAGAAAGAAGGGTATAAGCTCTCCGATGAATATCTAGTGGATACTACGGTCAATGGCAAAGTCTATGCGTTACCGTCATCTATGCAGCGCTGGTTCGTGCTTCTTAACAAAGAAATGCTAGATGAGGCGGGCCTGCCGGTTCCGACCGACTGGACTTGGGCGGATTTCGAAGAGTATGCCAAGAAATTGACTAAGGGTGAGGGTGCAACGAAGCGTTTTGGCGCATATCTGCATAATTGGCCGGATTATTTCCAGCTCCAGCTAATGAGTAAACCAGAGGATAATACTTTCCTGAAATCTGACGGAACCTCCAATGCCCTGGACCCGCAATTTAAGGCTAATCTGCAGATGATGAAGAAAATGATGTACGAAGATAAGAGTGCTACTCCTTACGAGGATATTATTTCGCAGAAGCTTGCCTACCGGAATCAGTATTTTAACGGTTTAGCAGCGATGCTTCCGATGGGTGACTGGATGGTTGCGGAATCGGGTGGAACGGATGCCATTCCAGCAACTTTCGTTACCGCGTTTGCGCCGATCCCTCGACTGGATAGTGAGAGCAAACATTACTCACCTGTTCAGCCAACCTATATGGGGATAGCTGCTAAATCCAAGCATAAGGAAGCTGCTTACACCTTTGTACGCTGGTATACCTCAGAAGGGCTGGAAATCGGCGGACGTGTCTTCTCTGGCTGGGCGAAATCGGACACGAACAAATTGGTCGATACGATTGTAAGTGGTTCTAAGGATCCATCTAAGATAGATGTTGATTCATTGAAATTTACAATGGAGAACTCGAATCCTGGTGCGACGCAAGTTCCGGCTAAATATGCGGATGAAGCTAAGAACAACGTTATTCCAGAAGCGGAGATGTATCTCCTTGGCCAACAGGATCTGGATGTCACTGTTACCAATATCGATAAGAAAATTTCGGAGGTCGTTCAGAACAACAGCGGAAAGTAGGCGGAGACTGATTGTACGCTTCCCCAAGGGGGCTTATAATGTGGGGGCAGGAAAGCATTTCTGCCTCCTGCTCCAAATTTAAAACAGATATGGGGCCTGTCATCCGTGTTTAGAAAGCATCAATCACTTCGAATGAAACTTGTCTGGTCTTCAATGATCTGCGTACTGATCCCGCTAGTCTGCATTTACATGGTTACAGATTACTTAACCCGGGATCTGATTCTGGAGAAGGCCGTTGGCAGCGCAAGAGAGTCTCTCAATGCGTCCAGTGCCAATATGAATGCCATTTTTGAACAAACGCTGGAGCAGTCCAATTTTGTGCTTCAGAACAGCGAAATTAGGCAGATGATGTCTGCTGATCCAGAGACACTCCGTTCAGCGAAGCATATCATCCAGTATAACCGTATGTCACGGATGCTGGATGATATGTTCGTTCTGACAGAATATTTGAAAGTAACGCTAATCGGAAAGAATGGATTTATTTATACCAGCTATCCTTATAGTGACTTTAATCCTTCAACCTTTTATAACGAGCAGTGGATGTCGCTTCTGAAAAAAATTCAACCTATCTCGACCTATTGGAAAGCGGAACACGATACTTACTATAATTACTCGGATAAGAGTTCAGTGGATTGGGTAACCATTGCAAGACCCATTCAATCAACCTCCAGCAGCACGATCGGATATATGATTATCAACATCAATGAGCGCAAACTCCGCCCGTACCTGAACAATGACAATGGCAAAGAGATGATGCTTTTGGATGACAAGGGAACTGTAGTCTCGCATGCTGACAAGGCCCGAATAGGTGAAACGATGACGTGGCGGAAAAAGGATGGCGAGCTTGATACTGTCGAAATTAACGGGGAGAAATTCTTATATGTAGACCAGGAACTGAGCAGTAACAAATGGCGGATGGTAAGCATTATTCCATTGAAGGATGCCTTATCGAAGAATAAGCAGATTTTATTTATCAGCTTAGCCGTGCAAATTCTATTCTTTACCTTGTTTTCCGTTCTCTTAACTGTTCTAATCTCTAAGCTGACTCAGCCCATCGTGAAATTAAGTGCTTTTGTAAAGCGAATAGGCCGTGGTCAATTGGATGAACGTTCACTAATCCGTGGGAATAATGAGGCGGCACAGCTGGCCCGTACCATTGACCAAATGCTAGATCGAATCGAGTCCATGATTGAACAGATCACCTATGAGCAAACAGGAAAAAGAAAAGCTGAACTGGAAATGCTGCAGGCACAGATCAATCCGCACTTTATGTTTAATCTGTTGAATTCGATCCGGTTAAATATTCTGATGCAAGGAGACAAGGAGAACGCCGAGTTAATTGGTTCGTTGTCGTCTTTGCTCCGTATGACCTTTAACAGAGACAATGAGTTTGTCCCGCTTCGTGAGGAGACAGATACGATATCTCATTATGTGACTTTGATGAATTTTCGCCATGCCAATCAGGTCAGGCTGGAAATGGATTTAGCAGATGGAACTGCTGAAGCACTGGTGCCTCGGTTTATGATTCAGCCTATGATCGAGAATGCGATCATCCATGGTTTCGAGCAATTTGGTGGTGAGATCTTTATTGAAGCTCATATTGTGGCAACTTCGGGAATGCTGGTTATCACGATTAAGGATAATGGCATCGGCATGTCGGCGGAGAATTTAACAAGACTTCGTGAAACCGCATACAGCAGCGAGCAAATTGCAGATGAGGACAGAAGAGGGTTCTCCGGCATAGGCTTACGCAATGTGGCCCAACGCCTCAGTATGATTTACGGCGCTGCTTTCAAGCTGATTATTCAAAGCGAACCTGATGTGGGGACGGAGATTTGTTTGGAGTTTCCTCTGGATGATGGAAAGGTGGGTGTGGTGAATGCTGACGGCAATTTTGGTGGATGATGACTATCCGGTGATCCGTTATTTGTCGCAGGCTGTGCCTTGGAGTGAGCTCGGGATTGAACTCATCGGGTGTTATTATAGCGGTCTCGAGGCTTGGGAAAAAGCACAGCAGAATCCACCGGATCTGATTATTACCGATATTGGAATGCCCAAGATGAACGGACTAGAGATGCTTGAGAAATTCAGAGCGGTGAACCCTGGAATCCGTGCGATCATTCTCTCCTGCCACAACGAATTCAAGTACGCTCAGCAGGCACTTAAGCTTAACGTGGGGGAATATATTTTAAAGGAATCTCTGGATATCGATCAGCTGCAGCATGCCCTTAGAACCCTTGTAACGGAAGTGGGCCTGAACAGGCAGCGGCATACGGAGATGCTGGTATATAAGCAAAAACAGTCTCAAAACCGCGCCGCGCTGAAGGAAAAGTTTCTAAAAGATACCTTGTACCAGTCCTGGGACAAGGAGGCTTGGATCGAGCAAGCCCGGTCAAACGGAATTATGATCCATGCTAAGAACTATATTCCGGTGCTTATTGTGATTAACCGCCCTGAGGAAGTTTCGAGGGTACGCCGAATGAGTGAATATACGATTTCTTTTGCAGTTGAGAATATCATGCAGGAAGTGCTTGAGGCTGATCACAGTCTGTTTATTTCGAGATATAGTCATAAGGAAATTGTCATTCTTTTTTGCAGTGACAAGCCTTCTAAAGACCACCAAGTGATCTATCATTCAATGCAAAATGCAGCTGCAGCCGTGCAAAAATATCTTAAGCTGTCTGTCTCCTGCCTATTTGGCGCTGAGGCGCGCAGTCCTGAAGAAATTCGTGGGACATTACAGCGGATGCTAAGGGAGAAGACCCAACGCTTTTATCTGCCAACAGCAGGAATTCACCGTTTTGAAGAGATTTGCTTTTCAAAGGAAGATATTTATGCCCAATATGGAAGCATTTACGCTGTTATCAATGATGATATTGCCTTGAACAGGGAAATAGAGCTTCGTGTTCATATCAAGGAATGGAGAGAATGGGTGGCCTCGCAAAAGTTCCATCCCAATGAAGTTAAGGAATGTGTGCTCCGCTTGCTGATGGACTTGCAAATGAAGACGAAACAGCTGTTGCAATCTCCATTGCCTATGGCTGAAGAGAAGCTGTTTAATGTGGTGGGTGACATTGAAACCCTGGAGCATTTGGAAGATTGGCTGGTTCAGTACTTGGAGGAATTAGCACGGAAAATAAGTATGTTCTCCATCAAGTCCAAACGGAGTGAGGTCATCAAAGCCCAGCAGTTCGTGATTAGTCATGTAACGGAGAAAATAACGCTAGAGGACATGGCAGGACGCTTGAACTTGAATGCCAGCTATTTCAGTCGCCTCTTCAAAAGGGAAACGAACCAGAATTTCATTGAATATGTAAATATGCTAAAGCTTCAGAAGGCAAAAGAACTGCTTAATCAGTCTGGAAAGACTGTAGAAGAGATTTCCGAATATCTGGGATATGCGAACAAAAGTTATTTCATCAAGCTGTTTAAGCGAGAAATGGGCATGCGGCCTAGTGAATATGCGGCTTGGCATTGAGTTTGGATTGGGAGGGACCATTACTGTGGAACTGAAGGGTACTAAAAATGAATTACAGCTGTTCTTAAATGATCTGTATGCTCCGCTAGAGCAACGATTTACTGCTGGTCATGCAGGAATCGATATGGGAGCTACAGGATCAATATACAATGAAGCTACCGCGCTTATGGAAGCCTTCGCCCGTCCGTTATGGGGACTTGTTCCCCATGCCAGCGGTGGAGGAGAAAGTGCGCTCTGGCCGATGTTTCTAGAGGGGATCATTAACGGGACTGACCCGGAGCATGAAGAATATTGGGGTGAATTCTCGACCAAAGACCAGCGTATGGTGGAACAAGCCGTCCTGGGACTGGGGCTTGCTCTTGCGCCGCATAAGCTGTGGGAACCATTGAGTGATGTTCAGAAAATGCAGGTATATAACTGGTTGAACCAGATCAATCATGTGGATCGCTCGAATCCGAATAACTGGCTGATGTTCACGGTTCTTGTCAATGTGGGCTTTAAGAAAGTCGGATTGCCCTACGATCAAGAGATCATGGATGATTATCTGGAGAAGATTGACACCTACTACTTGAGTGATGGATGGTATTCCGATGGGCTGACCGATCAGAGAGACTATTATATTGCTTTTGCTATGCATTATTATACGCTGATATATGCTAAATTGATGGCGGAGGATGATCCTCAGAGGGCTGCAGTTTACCGGGAAAGATCCGCGCAATTTGCCAAAGATTTTATATATTGGTTTGCTGAGGACGGAAGTGCGATTCCTTTCGGACGTAGTCTGACCTATCGTTTTGCACAGGTCTCTTTCTGGAGTGCGCTGGTGTATGCCGAGGTGCTTCCTTTCTCATATGGCGTTCTCAAAGGAATTATAATGCGTCATTTTCGTTGGTGGTTTGAGAAGCCTATTGTGGGAATAGACGGATTACTAAGTATCGGATATGCTTACCCGAATCTGGTAATGACGGAGAACTACAATGCCCCCGGATCACCGTATTGGGCCTTTAAAGCTAATCTCATTCTAGCCTTGCCGGACGATCATCCTTTCTGGCAGGCAGAGGAAGAGCCGCTACCTGAATTGAAAGAGCTACGGGCTCTCCAAGAGGCGCGTATGCTGGTGAGTCGTCCGGAAGGAAATAAGCATGTTATTGCCTATACCTCTGGTCAGATGGCGAACTTTGATATGGCCCATAGCGCAGCTAAATATTCCAAGTTTGCTTACTCCACGCTGTTCGGATTCAGTGTGCCGAAGGCGGGTTACGGGTTGGTTCAAGGCGCTTACGACTCTACGCTGGCACTGTGCGAATGCGATGAACATTACCGGGTACGCAGATTTTGTGAAATGTGGGAAATTGGAGAGCGTTATGTATATTCCCGCTGGCATCCCTGGAGTGATGTACAAGTGGAGACATGGATTATTCCGGCAGGTTTATGGCATGTCCGTATTCACAGCATTCATAGTGCTCGGCATCTAGATCTAGCAGAAGGTGGATTTGCTATTGGCCAGTCTGCTGGCTTCTCGCGTAGTGAACGGGAAAGCATTAATGTAACTAACACGGCCGTTTCCGTGCAAATGCCTTGGGGAATAAGTGCTATACATATGCTAAACGGCTTTGACCGGGCAGAGTGCGTGTATCCTGAACCCAATACCAACCTGCTGAAGCCGCGGACACTTCTTCCTAGCTTGTGTACTCGATTGGAGCCCGGAGATCAGGTATTGATGTCTGCTGTCTTCGGAGCAACGAATACGCCAGAGAACCAGTCAGCACTAGCTTTGCCACCAATTATTAAGCAGCATTCGGATGGAAGGATTTCTGTATACGATTCCTGTAACGGTGAACTGCTCTATACTGCTGACTTATCGGAAAGGAGAAACAAAGATGTGGAATAAGGCGATTGAGGATGCGATTCACAAAATTAAGAGAAATATTGCTAACCATCCGGGCAAACTGCCTCATATAGCAGAGGGACAACAGTACGAATGGGGAGACAATGATGATTGGATAGAAGGATTTTATGTAGGGATGATGTGGCTTGCTTATGAATATAGCAAAGATCCAAGCTATAAGGAGGCGGCAGCCTCTTGGTTAGGTGACTTCAGGCATCGTTTGGATCATCATATTGCGTTGGATCATCATGATATAGGTTTCTTATATTCACTTACTGCTGTAGCGGAGTGGAAAATAACAGGCAGCGAAGCGGCACGGGCTGTCGGTCTACAAGCTGCGGATACGCTATGCAAGCGCTGGCGTGAACCAGCCGGGATTCTTCAGGCATGGGGCTTGGAGAATGACCCGGAAAATGCGGGACGCATTATTATTGATTGCTTGATGAATTTGCCGCTGCTGTTCTGGGCGACAGAGGAAACGGGGGACAATCGCTATTATGATATAGCTCTCCAGCATGCGCTAAAGAGTCAGAAATTTCTTGTGCGCGGCGATGCTTCCTCTTACCATACGTTTTATTTTGATCCGGTCACTGGAAATGCAATTCGTGGAGGAACACATCAAGGCTATGAGGATGGGTCGACTTGGACACGGGGGCAAGCCTGGGGAATATATGGATTTGCTCTAGCTTATCGTTATACACGAGAGGAAGACTTTCTTAATACCTCTAAAAGTCTGGCCCATTACTTTATCAGCCATCTTCCAGAGGATAATGTGGCGTATTGGGATTTTGATGTGCCAGTGGAAGCGGGTACGCCTCGCGACAGCTCGGCTTCGGCCATTGCGGCTTCCGGTCTAATAGAGCTGCTGGATCTTCTAGATGCAGATGACCCGGATCGCGCTGTTTATGAAGATGCCTTACTCCGCAGCATGAAATCCTTGGTGGAACATTATGCGACCTCTGGGAATCCGGAGTCGGAGGGGCTTCTAAAGCATGGTTCTTATCATGTCAGAGGTGGACGTGTGCCGGATGGTCACATGATTTGGGGAGACTATTATTATTTGGAAGCACTGATCCGTATGCAGACCGGAATCCGCGGGTATTGGTAGTAGATGAATGGAACAACGGTTCATTCACGTAGTGACCACAAAGAGCGTCAACATACATCCTACTCTGAAAATAAAGGGAGAGTTCCGCAGCCGTTTCATGGCTTGTGGGACTCTCCCTTTTTGTGATGTGCGTATATTATTCTCCATACAACATTCCTGTCTATATGAACTGATTATGTATTTGGATGTTGTGTGGATTCCCTAATGATCAGATGGGTAGGAAGGAGAATTTCTATGAAAGGCTCCTCGGGATGATCGATGCGCCAGAAGAGCTGTTCTATAGCTTTTCGTCCAAAGTAAGACAAATCTACATCCATCGTTGTAGTCAAAGGAGTTGTTATCCGTGATAACTGTCCATTATCAAAGCTTACAATAGATACATCTTGGGGGATCTGATACCCAAGCTTGTACATCACGGAATTGATCAAGAACCCCAAGCCGTCATTGACACAGAACCAAGCCGTAGGCTGCTTATCCAACTTTTGTACAGCGTTGAACACATCATCCATTTCTTCAATGGCATGATCGAACACCCATATTGGGTTGTATTCAATGGCAGATTGGTATAGAGCCAGGCGATAACCTTCTAAACGCTCGTAATAGCTTGGTGAGAATTGAATATTGCCGATGAATCCAATACGGGTATGTCCCAATCCAATTAAATGCTGCACCGCTGTATAAGCGGCATAACGATTATTGGTGAGAATACTATCGGCCTTAAGATCAGGGTGATGATGATCAATTAACACGGTGGGAATCCCTGTGCCCGTCACTGCTTGAATATACGGGGTCGTAATATGGGACAAAATCAAGATTCCTTCTACAGAAGGATCAAATAATATAGGAGGCAGAATCAATTGTTCGGAAGCGTGATGATCAATCGATTGAATAACCATACGCTTATTCCGCTTCGCTGCTTCCTTCTCAATACTCAAATAAATTTCTCCAAAAAAATTACGTTTGGAAAATGCAAATTCTGATGCCAAAATGACAAAGGTTCCAGCTTCTTCTTCTGTGCTTTTGCGCCCTCGCGAATAGGTGTAACCCATTTCATTCGCAGTATCGATAATTAATTGTCTCGTTTCCTCACTCACACCGTCTTTACCGGAAAGAGCCTGAGAAACAGAGTTCTTCGATATATTCAATCGATCGGCGATATCTTGCATTGTCACCTTCACCTTCATGCGAAGATACGTCCTTTCTAATTAGAAGTGTAATGAATATTCTTCCATACTGTCTCTCATAATACTAAAAATTATGCTGTAAAACTACATTACAACTATAAATTATTTTAACATTACAAACTATTTAAGTAAAGGTAATTTGTAATGTGATTAATTGTGTATTTTTCATTAACACTCGAATAACAGGTTGACATTTTCGCTAAAAACTATAATAATAGCAATTGTAACGCTTACAAAGCTGCTTACAGGTATATATTTATTAAATTTTGTAACGTTACAAAATTATATCTAGGAATTACAAAATGCTGCACTGATGTGCATCGATACTCAGGGAGGGTTTATTTTATGAAGAAGAAGCTTTCAGTAATGCTTGCACTTACGCTTGTATTCACGATTCTTGCCGGTTGTGGATCAAAGAGCGGTAATTCAGGCACTTCAGCTGATGGAGTAACAACTATTGAGTTCTGGGCTGCACCTAACCCGACTCAACAAGCATATTGGCAGAAAATCGCCAAAGAGTATGAGACTGTTAACCCTAAGGTGAAAATTAACGTAAGTGCGATCAAGGAGTCCCCTACTTCTGAGGCAAGTATCCAAGCCGCAATCGCGGGTGGAAGCGCTCCGACGATGACTGAGAATATTAGCCGTGGTTTTGCAGCACAACTTGCGAACAGCAAAGCGTTAGTTCCATTGGATACGATTGCTGGCTTCAATGATATTGTGACAAAACGTAATATGACCAAAACGATTGAGCCTTGGGAATTTGCCGATGGTCATCAATATGTTCTTCCAATCTACTCCAATGCAATGTTGTTCGGATGGAGAACGGATATTTTGAAAGAAGCTGGTGTGAACGAAGTTCCGAGAACATACAGCGAAGTGATTGAGGCAACGAAAAAATTAAAAGCGAAATACCCGGATAAATATCTTTGGGCGAAACCTGACTTAGCAGACCCTACCTCTTGGAAAAGATGGTTCGACTTCTTTATGCTGTACAATGCAGCTTCAGATGGCAACAAATTCATTGAAGGAAGCCAATTTGTTGGCGATGAAAAAGCTGGTGTAGACGTTCTTTCTTTCGTGGACAATCTTCGTAAGGAGAAAGGGCTGTTGTCTCAGAATGTAACAGAACCTTTTGAAAATGGAGTGGGCGTATTTACGGATGTAGGACCTTGGACATTCAGCACATGGGCTGAGAAATATCCAGAGCTTCAGTACAAGGAAAACTTTGAAGTAACATTGCCTCCTGTTCCTGACGGTATGGATCCAGCGAATGCAAAAACATTTGCGGATGCTAAAGGAATTGTTATCTATGCTTCGGCAAGTCCAGAGCAACAAGCTGCTGCAATAGAATTCATCAAGTGGGTTTACTCGGATGACCAAAATGATGTTGCCTTTTTCCAAGAAACTAACTTGCCTCCAGCACGTGATGATGTAGGTACAAATGAAGTATTTAAACCAGTATTTGAAAAAACGCCTGTATTGCAAGAGTATGCAAAAGCAATCCCGAATGCTGTTCCATCCATGGACAATCCGAAATTCAACGAATTGCAAACCTTTATTGGTCAAGAGGCCTTTAACAAAATCGTTCGTGGTGAGATTGATCCAAAAACGGGTTGGGACAATATGAAGAAGGCGATTGAAGGGGAACTTCAATAATGATTGAAAAAAATAATAATCGGTTAGGCTGGCTTTTTGCCAGCCCTTACCTTATTTTTTCGACTGTGTTTTTCTTGGGCCCGCTTATCTGGTCTTTATATTTGTCTTTTACTAACTGGGACTTGATTTCACCAACTTATGATTTTGTTGGATTCAAAAACTTTACCAAAGCATTAGGCACGCCAGGGGTAAGATCGGCATTTTGGGTAACGTACAAATTTATGATCGTATTTGTACCGATTGTCACAGCCATGTCGCTTTTTGTAGCGGTAATTGTAAAAGGCTTGCCTAAATTAAAAACGGTATTTCTTATTGGATTCTTCTTGCCTTACCTATCCTCAGGGGTTGTTGCATCCCTTATTGTTAAAGGCTTTTTGTCACATACAAGTCCTGTTCAGACGTTTCTAAGGGAACGGTTAGGTCTTGATATTGACTGGCTCGGCGGATCTTTCTCGGCATTGTTCGTCGTTGCGATGATTATGGCTTGGAAATTTACCGGTTACTATGCGTTAATTCTTACTTCAGGTTTAGAAAGCATTGATCAGGAAGTATATGAAGCAGCGGCAATTGATGGCGTGAAGGACAACCAAAGGTTCTGGAAGATTACGTTGCCTTTGCTTTACCCTGCGATTTATACAACCTTAATTTTATCCTTCGGTGCAACATTCGGTATCTTTACTGAGGTCTACCAATTAACAGGCGGCGGACCAAACTACGCAACGAATACATGGCAAATGGAAATATACAGTCAAGCATTTAAGAACCTGCAGGCAGGTTACGCGTCAGCTATCGCGATTATGGCTGCGGTTGCGACATTTATATCTATATTCGTAATCCGAAAAATTCTGGAAATGTGGGGTAAGCGCAATGGTTGGGTCTAATTCAAACATCAAGCTCCGGCTGTCGATCCGCTATCTGATTGCGATCGTACTGCTTGTGATTATGGTATTCCCCTATTTATATATGGTATTGAATTCACTTGCAGATTGGTCACAGGTAGACCGGAAGCTGATACCGACGAAATTTACGCTGCGCTCGTATCAATGGCTCTTTACAGGTGGTGAGACCGGGATTACAAGACCATGGATTCACGCCTTCTTTAACAGTGTGTTCGTTTCTTTGGTATCTACAGCCTTAATGATGATGTTCGCGATTATGGTAGCTTATGCGTTGGCGAAGCTGAAATTCCGCGGGAGAGACTCTATTAACAACTTTGTGTTGTTTCATATGTTCTTCCCGGCAATCATTCTGATCATCCCTAACTTTTTGATTATTCAAAAAGTAGGACTGTTCGATACGTATTGGGCGCTCATTATTCCCAAGGCGATGAGTTTATGGGGGATCTTCATGTACACCAACTTCTTTAAGGCGGTGCCCGACGCCTTCATTGAAGCCGCCAAGCTGGATGGGGCATCCGATTTCAAAATCCTGTATAAGATTATGATGCCGATGTCGAAGTCCATTACGACCGTTGTATTCCTATTCCTGCTAATGGAACGTTGGACAGAGCTCCTATGGGATATGATCGTCGTCCGAAGTGACGGCATGCTAACATTGAACGTTTTATTATCTCAGATGTTTGGTCCGTATCAATCGTATCCGGGTCCGATGTATGCCGGTGCAGTGATGCTCACCTTGCCAATCATTATTTTGTTCATTATTTTCGGCAAGAAGTTCCAGGAAGGCATGCAATTTAACTTGAAATAGGTCTGCACAGGAGGGGTATCGGTTGGAACAGCCGTGGTGGAAAGGGACGGTATTCTATGAAGTGTATATGCCAAGCTTCTGTGATAGCAATGGGGATGGGATTGGTGATTTCGAAGGTCTTACTTCCAAGCTGGATTATTTGCGGGAACTTGGCATCGGGGGGATTTGGCTAACGCCGTTCTATAAGTCTCCTAAAGTAGATAACGGGTATGACATTGCAGATTATTGTCAGATTGATCCAGACTTTGGAACGATGGAAGATTTCGAACGGTTTATTCAGGAAGCGAAGGCTCGCGGGATCAGAGTGATTGCCGATCTTGTCCTGAATCATACGTCTTCAGAGCATGCATGGTTCAAGGAATCGCGATCTTCAAGGACGAACCCGAAGCGGGATTGGTACATTTGGAAGGACGCTGTGAACGGCGGCGTACCTAATAACTGGGAATCGTTTTTTGGTGGAACCGCGTGGGAATGGGATGCTGCAACAGAACAGTATTACTATCATGGGTTTGCGAAAAAACAGGTCGATTTGAACTGGGCAAATCCCGAAGTTAAAGAAGCGATGAAGGATGTTATGGCTTATTGGCTGGGCAAAGGCATAAGTGGCTTCCGGTTAGATGTTATCAACTTCTTATCGGTGTCCGATCAATTCCTGGATAACCCGATGGATGAAGTAACGGGTGAGCAGAAGCATGTACATGATCAGAATCAAGATGGAATTATGGATGCCATCGAGGAAATTAGCAGGTTTGTTCATGCGCATAGCGGAATGTTCATGGTAGGTGAAGTCGGCTCTGAAGATATGGACATGCTGAAGCGTTACAGCGGAACGGGTAAGTTTGATGTGGTCTTTAATTTCAATCTGGGAAGCCAGAAGGAATTTAGTCCAGAGAATTTGTTCGCCGAGCTTAAGACGATGGAGAAGATGCACCGTGCAGATCAGATTCCAACGTTATTCTTCGGTAGTCATGATATGGACCGCGTAATTTCGCGTTTTGGTGAAGGGGACGCGGAGATTGAGGAAGAACGGGCCCGCCTTATGGCAACGTTGGCCTTGACCGCAAAAGGGGTACCCTTCTTATATTTCGGTGAAGAGATTGGGATGCGGAATTTCGTAGCCCATAAGCTGGAAGATATGCGGGACATCCAAGGATTGAAGGCATATGAAATCGCACTACAGCGGGGGACAACTCCAATGGAAGCCCTGGAAATTGCGAATGCAAAGGGAAGAGATGCATCTCGCTCCCCAATGCAATGGAACGCAAGTCCACATGGCGGGTTTACGTCAGGAACACCATGGATTGGCCTGGGCCCAAATTATCAGCAATTAAACGTGGAGTCCGAATGCAATCAACCGAATTCATTATTACATTATTATAAAAAGCTTCTCCACTTGCGCAATACACAGGATGTATTTCAATTCGGGGATTATGACGTGCTGGAACGCAGAGGCAATCTTATTTTATATGTAAGAACATTGAAAGAAACCAATACCAGAGCGCTCGTAGCCTTGAATTACGATAATCAGAGCATACAGATTGAACCTAGTGAGCTGCTGGATGGGCAAGCAATTAATATATTATCGAGCCGCCGAGAGATAGTGAGCGGCACAGACTTGGTAACGCTGTTGCCGAATGAAGCCGCAATATGGATGCGTGCGCCGCTATTATTTGACTAGAGAGGAATTTTATTATTATGAAACTGCTCAAGAATGCTGTGAAGACATGTGAACAACTGCTTATGGAATACGCGATGAAGGACGTATCCGTAACCAATACACAGAAGTTAACATTCACAGGTGTAGATCATAAAGATGTCTACAATATTACAGCTCCATTCCAAGATGAGGGTGAGTGGGTGATCGCGGGTCGGGTTGAATCCCGTGACAGCGAGCATTCCGATGTCGTCTTTTTTGTCGAACGTGATGGACAATGGGTACCTCGTGAAGGAGCGCCTACCCTTGAACTTCAAGATCCTTTTTTTACGAAAATTAATGGCGAATTGATAGTTGGCGGCGTTCAAATTTATCCACATCCGGTAAAGGCTGATGCCTTAATGTGGCGTACAGTATTCTACCGCGGGAAGAACATCGCGAGCTTAGAACCATTCTTTAAAGGACCGGATGGCATGAAAGATCTGCGCCTAGTGGATCTGAAAGATAGCATCGGAGTACTGACCCGCCCTCAAGGAGATAAAGGAGGACGCGGTAAAATCGGCTTTACCCGCATTGCATCTTTAGAAGCGTTATCCATTCCATTGATCGAAGAAACACCGTTATTGGATGGACAGTTTGTTGATGAAGAGTGGGGCGGTGCGAATGAAGCACACTTGCTAAAGAACGGACTGCTCGGTGTTCTTGGGCATATCGCTTCTTTTGATGATGCGGGCGATCGTCACTATTACCCGATGGTATTCGCTATCGATCCGGCAACAGGTGAATATTCAGATATTCAATTAATCGCTGTACGCAATCAGTTCTTGCCAGGTGCCACGAAACGGCCTGATTTGGAGGATGTTGTATTCAGCGGCGGGCTCGTACGTTATGAAGACGGTACAGCTAACATATATGCAGGAATCAGCGATGCGGAAGCACAACGTGCGACAATCCCTGATCCATTTGCTCAATTTGAAATTTTGTAAACATGAAATCCATTTGGTTAAGGGAGTTATTACAACATGAAAATCTATCGTTATGAACAAAATCCACTTATTACACCGGCGGACGTTAAGCCGTATCACGATGACTTTGAAGTGATTGGTGCATTTAATGCCGGTATTGCTAGCTATAATGGTGAAATATTAATGTTTCTCCGTGTAGCAGAACGCCCAATTAGCAAGGATCCAAAAATTGTGAAAGCTCCGATTTATAATCCGGAGACCAATGAATTGGATATTTTGGATCTGGATACAGATGATGAGCGCTTCGACTTCTCTGATCCGCGTGTGATCAAAAATAAATCCGCTAGTGCTACATTTCAGTACTTGACTTCATTATCTTATATCCGAATCGCTCGAAGTAAGGATGGACATCATTTTACGGTGGATGAGAAGCCATTTGTGTACCCTTCCAATTCACTGGAGACCTTCGGGGTAGAAGATCCTCGGGTAACCCAAATTGGGGATACCTATTATATTTATTTCTCGGCAGTCTCCCCTGTGGGCGTTGGAGAATCGCTGGTATCCACTAGAGATTTCGTGAATGTAACTCACCACGGCATGATCTTTGGGCCGGATAATAAAGACGTATTGATTTTCCCGGAGAAAATTAACGGCAAATATTATGCATTGCACCGTCCAACAACGAAAAGCACGGGAGATCCGGAAATATGGATCGCAGAATCGGACAACTTATTATATTGGGGTAACCATAAGCATCTGATCGGTTTGCGTGAGGGGATGTGGGATAGCGGCCGGATTGGCGGCGGTGCGGTTCCATTCAAGACTGATAAAGGCTGGTTGGAGCTGTATCATGGGGCCACGCTGGAACACCGTTATTGCATGGGGGCAGTCCTATTAGATCTCAATGATCCCTCGAAGGTGATTGCACGTTCCAATGCTCCTATCATGGAGCCGGAAGCGGATTATGAGAAGAATGGATTCTTCGGCGATGTTGTATTCTCTTGCGGTGCACTCGTGGAAGACGATGTTGTAAAAATGTATTACGGAGTCGCGGATACATCAATGGCTTGCGCAGAACTTAGTGTACAAGAAATTTTAGATAGCTTGATATACGTATAACAATAAAACGTCAAAACCGAAGTGGTTTTGGCGTTTTAATTTGGGAGAGAGGATGAAGAGAATGAACATTAAATTAACTGAAAACTGGAAACTTCGTGATTTTCATGTGGGGGAAGCCCGGGATCTTGAAGTTGCATCGCCAGAGTTTATAGATTATTTCTGGATGACCACTTCAGTGCCCGGTGACATCCATACGACGCTTCGGGAGAAAGGCATTATTGATGATCCTTTCTTTGGCCACCAAGATCAGAAATGTCGTTGGATTGAAGAAAAGGTATGGTGGTATCGTACGGTCTTTTCATACGATTCTGATCTTAAACCTGGTGAGAAGATGGAGCTATTATTCGAAGGGTTAGATACCTATGCAACCGTATATCTCAACGGTGTGGAGCTTGGATCAACAGATAATATGTTCATTAGCCATTCATTTGATGTAACCCGTGAATTAAATAAAGGGAAAAATACGCTTGCCGTAAAATTTGATCCTATTCATGTACACGCAGGTGATAAGGTTCAATATTATTGGTCAGGCTTTAGTAAGAAACGGATCTGGACACGTAAAGCGCAGAGTCATTTTGGCTGGGACTGGGGTCCGCGTCTGGTCTGTGCAGGCATTTGGAAAGAGGTGCATTTGATTAAACGCCGTCATGCACATTTAGATCATGTGTTTGCTCGAACAACTTCGGTAGAGGGTCAAGTGGGTGTTGTTGATGTGGATTTATGCGCACATGCCTTTGATCGCGGATGTTCGTATACGGCGCGTGTGGAACTTTTAGAAGGTACAGAGCGTGTTGCGGAAGAACATGTCTCTTTGGATAAGGTTGGAGGGATTACAGTTGACGGTGCGATTACAGCGCGTACGCTTCATCATTCAGTTACCTTGCAAGTGACGGATCCGAACTTATGGTGGACCCATGATCTAGGAACGCCTTTCTTATATCATCTACGCGTTACGTTATTTGCTGATGGGGAGCAAATAGATACCTATGAGCAGCCATTTGGGATTCGAAAGATCGAGTTGATGCAGCTGGATGAAGAAGGGCGCCATGCTTTCACTTTTGTATTGAACGGGGTTAAGGTTTTTGCTAAAGGTGCAAATTGGATCCCTATTGATAGCTTTATTGCGACCGTGCCAGACAGCCGCTATACACATCTGCTTCAGATGGCCAAGGATGCCAATATGAATATGATTCGCGCTTGGGGTGGAGGCATTTATGAGCGGGATATTTTCTTTGATGAATGTGATCGGTTAGGAATTTTAATCTGGCAGGATTTCATGTTCGCTTGTGCGTTGTATCCAGATTACAATCGTAATTTTATGAATAATGTTCACCGCGAAATTGAGCAGGTCGTAAAACGTCTTCGGAGTCGTACGAGCCTTGCTCTATGGTGTGGGAATAACGAGAATGATTGGTTGTATGAGGCACTGTCCTCTAACGGCGAGATCACACATCCCTTTTATGGAGAAAAAATTTATCATGAGCTCATGCCCGCAGTACTAGAGCAACTTGATCCATCGCGAACGTTTTGGCCTAGCTCGCCTTTTGGCGGCAATGATCACAATTCACGTGATGTGGGTGATACTCATAACTGGCAAGTCTGGCATGGGAATAATGAGCCGCGTCAGTTTGGTGAACCGCAGACACAGGATTATAGTGTTGAAGGGATATCGTTCAAACGATTCAAGTCAGACTTCACTAAATTTGCCAGTGAGTTCGGGCTACATGCCGCTTCCAATCGCTACACCTTAGCAAAGAACATGCCGGACAATCAGTTCTATTGGGATAGCGATGAAATGAAATATCGTAATAAAGATGTCCATTACCCAAAGGGTATTATGCTCATGGAAGGTTATACAGGCGTTCCGAAGGATATCAATGAATATATTCAGTTCTCCATGCTGACCCAGGCAGAGGGATTGAGGTATGGGATTGAGCATTACCGCCGTAATAAGCCGTATACAAGCGGGGCTTTATTCTGGCAGTTCAATGATTGCTGGCCGGGAACAAGCTGGTCTGTTATCGATTATTATGGTTTACCAAAGGCGAGCTACCACTATGCGCGTAAATTCTTTGCACCGGTACTCTTATGTGTGGATCATGATCCGAATGGACTGCTGCAGTTATGGGCTCTCAATGATCGCTGCGAAGCTTATCAGGATGAGGCGGAATTAACGATCTATCGGATGGATGGTACAATTGTATATCAGCGTACATTCGATGTTACCGTTGATTCGAACAGTAAAGTTAATTTTGCCAAGTTAACTGAAGCTGAGGTACTGCAGCAACATAGCGCTGGCGAGGTTGTGGTCGTACTTCGTTCGAAGAAACGGGTAACAGAAGATTATGTACTCTATTTAAGAGACTATAAGGATATGGATTATCAACCCGCACATGTTCAGATCTCCGTGGATGAAGCGAAAGGACATATCCACTTGATCTCAGATCGCGTTGCCCGGATGGTGATGATCGAACTGGATGCACCTTGGGTGATCATGGACGATAATTTCTTTGATCTGATTCCGGGTGAGGAGAAGACAGTTCGTGTGCATCATGTGGATGCCGGGGCACTGCCTTGGGAGACTTTACGTGTAACGGCAATGAATGATGCGGGTTAACAAAAACTTGGATTTAAGGAGATGAGTTAAGATGAAGGCGGCTGTATTTCAAGGAACTAAGCACATTGAATTTAAGAACTGGGAAGCTCCGGCTGTGGGCTCCAAAGAAGTTAAACTTCGTGTGAAATGCTGCGGGATCTGTGGTACAGATCAGCATATTTATCATGGATACCCAGGGTCTGCTGAAGTGACAGCTCCGATTGTGTTAGGACATGAGCTTGCGGGCGAAATAGTGGCTGTGGGTGATGAGGTTACGACCTTGCAAGTGGGGGACCGTGTATCGGTTGATCCGAACATCTATTGTGGAAACTGTTATTTTTGCCGGAATGGAAAGGTACATTTATGCGATAACTTGCAGGCTGTTGGGGTGACTCGTGACGGTGGCATGGGCGAGTATTGTGTTGTTCCTGTAGCGAACTGTTACTTGCTACCTGATGAAATGAGCTGGATTGAAGGAGCAATGATTGAACCTCTAGGTTGTGTGCTTCACGGTTATAAGAAGCTGGATATTCGTCCGTCACATCAAGTCCTGATTATCGGCGGAGGTTTTATTGGTCAATTGTTCTTGCAGCTCGTCAAAGCTGCGGGTGTTAAAGGGATTATTGTCAGTGAGCCAGAGGTGTTCAAACATGACCGATTAGTCGAATTAGGCGCGGATGAAGCCGTATCTCCTACAGCAGAAGGTGTGATGGAAGCTCTCCATCATCAATTTGACATTGTCATCGAATGTGTCGGCCGGGCGGATTCCATGGAGCTGGCGGTTAAGGCATCACGTAAGGGTGGACAAGTATTAATGTTTGGTGTTGCTTCCCCGGACACGTTGATTCAAGTCTCACCATTCGAAATTTTTACAAAAGAGTTGAACATCATGGGCTCGTTCATTAATCCATATACCCATGAGGAATCGATTGCGTTAATTGAAAAGGGGATCGTTCAGATTGAGTCGTTGATTAGCCATCAGTTTTCGCTGAAAGATATACCGGAAATCATGGGCGAATATCCAAAACTGCGTGTTTCTAAAGGGGTTATTATGCACGAGAGGTAGTATTGAATCATAGTAAGCGTACAAGAACGATGACTGTTGGCTATTTGCCATAGGTCATCGTTTTTTTGTGCGCTTTAAGCGGGTCCCCGATAGAAGGAGTTAATAAATATTTAATAGATAGCGAGTAGAATGGCAATACAACCTCAGACATAAAGCTTTGATAAATGACATACATGGAGAGGAAGCCTATGAACAAAATACTATTGATAGAAGAAGAGCAGAGTTCAGCTAAATGTATGGAACTGAAGTTGTCACATGAATCGTACTCCATCACTGTTACGCACGACGGACTTCAAGGTCTGCAATTAGCTAGAGAAGAAGAGTGGGATATAATTTTATTGGATGTAATGGTTCAAGGCCTTAGTGGCGCAGAGATGTGCAAAAGAATAAGGGAAACTAAACAAACACCAATCATAATCCTTGCAGAGGAAGCGGGGCTCGCGGATAAAGTCAGAGGTCTGGATAGCGGAGCGGATGATTACATTCTGAAACCATTCGCTATGGAAGAGCTGCTGGCACGAATGAGATCACTGTTAAGAAGGGCAGGTACTTTTAACACAGGACGGATGCTAATATTTCGCGATTTGGAGATGGACATTGACGGCCGAGCGCTGAGAAAGAAGAAGATATTTGTTAATTTAACGAAACGGGAATTCGAAATACTATTAGTGCTAATGGAGAATAGGGGCAGAGTAATGACCCGGGAGATGCTGCTCGAAACCGTATGGGGATATGATTCCGAGGTGGATATTAAGGTAGTCGACGTGTATATCAGCTACCTTAGGAGTAAAATTGATGAGGTGGGACAACCAAGCATTGTGCAGACGATGCGCGGCCTCGGATATGTGATTCGTAAATGAGTTACTCCGTAGATTTGATGAACGAGAAGACACTTCCATAGGTCCCTGTATATACGGGCTGCCCGAATTTTTGTGACCATTCATTAAAAAGCTTATGTGAGACTCCATTGCCGGTAATTACATAATCGGGATGATCATAGTCTACAATTTCAGGAAGATACTCAGAGAACCCGTACATGGAACGCTCAAAAGCAGTCCAGCCCAATGTACCAAGTGAAGCCTGCGTAACGAAGGGGTCCTGTCTGCCATCACACAGCACATCTCCACCTCGAAACATCACATACCCGGATGAACCATAGCGGGCAAGAACCTTTGGACGAGTACCTTCAGGGGTATGCTGCATAATATAGTTCATTTCATTCACAGGATAATTATTTGCATCAATAACAGGGGGTACAAAGAATATATACACAATATTTAGGAGTAGTCCTATCGCAAGCCATAGTCGTAAGGTGCTTTGACGGAACAGAACAACGGGTTTACGGAAGTAAGGAAGCGCATCAAAGAACACGGCCGCAAAATAAGGAACAAATAGCCACATAAACAGGTTCTGCTTGAAGTTCGATACGCCGAGATAGAGAATCCCAAGCATGAGAAAGAAGCGGAATGGTTTACGTTGGAGTGCGAAAGGAAGCGTACAGGCAAAGAACAGAAGCAAGAGTAGAATGGGTAAATTTTCCAAGCTATTGAACTGAATAGGCTGCCATTCGTTGATCAGCAGGTTAAAGTTCTTTTTCGTAACAGTCAAAATAAATAAGAGGCTTTTTGCACCTCCAGGATTTAGAAGGCCAGCTAACCAGACTAGAACAAAGACTGTGATTTTACGCCAATGGAGCGTTTTATTAATCAAGGATTCTAGCAGAGCCATTCCTGTAAATACAGCTGTTACAAGCCATACCCCTGCATGAAAGTTGGCGATAGCTATAGAAAGTGCAACCATTGCAGCGGCGTATTTCTTATGAGCTGTCATCTGGTATTCCCGTAAATAAACGAAGAACCAGACAATCATAAACGAGGAGATCATCTGCGGACGACCCTTGAAATAATTGTAGTAAATCCAGCAGGTAATTAGCAGTACAAAAGGGAGCATCAGCACATGGTCTTGTTGAAGTCCTAGCTCTTTGCGGGACACTTTCCCTAACCGAAGCAAACCGAGTACTAAAAAGAACAAACAAACAGCGGTCAAAATATACACCCCTGGCCATCCAAATGCAGCATAAAGCGGAGCAACGAGTAGTTGGAATCCGAATTCATGAGGGACATAGGGCAGCTTATCTCCGTAAAAAGTATGTATGGCATGATGCAGGATTTGTCCGTGCTCTATCATATATTGTCCTAGCTCTATGTGCCAGAAAGTATCAGGATCATTATAAGAGAATTTGGGAATCATCAGCAGTATAATAGCTATTACGAATAGACCATATAAAAACTTAGGTGATTGTAATTTTTTCATTATGGTACTTCCCCCGACTTTTAGTTCAATTATAGCGTTACATTCTTAAGGAATAGTAAAATTTATGAAGCGGAGTGAACACTCATGCATCAATTATTAACTTGGATATCTGAAACTGCGCTCCACCTTGTCAATACGATGGGAATTTGGGGCATATGGTTAGGGATGATCCTAGAGAGTGCCTGTATCCCGATTCCCAGTGAAGTGATAATGCTCAGCGGCGGTTGGCTGGTTGCGCAAGACTCACTTACTTTTATGGAAGTTGCTGTCGCTGGGATATTTGGAAATCTAATAGGTTCCATCATTGCTTACTATATTGGGAAAGCCGGAGGTAGGCGGTTATTAGAGAAATACGGTAAGTATATTCTCCTGAATGAGCATCATCTGGAGCAATCCGAGCGATGGTTCGACCGTTATGGTGAGAGTACTGTGTTTTTCACACGTATGTTACCCTTTATCCGAACATTTATTTCACTACCCGCAGGAATTGCTGGAATGAAGGCATGGAAATTCATTGTATTTACAGCGTTGGGCTGTATTCCATGGAATCTGGCGTTAATCTATCTAGGTTACCGATTAGGAGACAATTGGAGTATTGTAGAACAATATATACGTCCGATTAGTTATACCATTTGCGGTATTGTGCTTCTCCTGCTCATATGGTGGTTAGTACGGAGATACCGTACGATAAGCTCATCAAGAAACAAGAAGAGGTAGGGTGAGTATTGCATTATGTCTATACGTTGGAAATTTCTTCTATCCTATGCGGCTATGCTTGTAGTTCCACTTCTTCTCCTTATCATTACGGCTATGTTAATGAGCATTGTCTATCATGGGGATGTGCAGAGCTTAAAGAGCACGTATGAAAGTAAATTTGAAGGAATGGAAGAGAACGATATCCGCAATCTTATTAAACATACTTTTTTGCAAAATACAGATTTACTTACAGATACTGCTTTCCTGAATGAATTATCCGCTGATATGACCAAGAGAAATACGTCTGTCTATATTCGTTCGGAGGACCAGATCCTGTATGCTTCAGAGGATCTGAAGCTTAAACAAGGATTAACCGATCATTTGCCTGGATACAAAGGAGACAGATCGCATATAGAACCTATTAGACAGCAATTTAATAATGAATGGTATCAAGTAGGCCAGTTTGATCTGTTATCCAAGGATGCCAAGCCAGTAAGTATATTTTTTCTGACGCCAATCGATCCTCTTGTCCAATTTGTGCGAACGTTCTTTCCGACGCTGTTTTTGATTACGTTGGTTATTCTGGTGCTGACACATACATTGCTGACAAAATATATGTCCAGACGGATAATCCGTCCCTTGCTGGAACTTCGTAAAGCGACAAAACGAGTCACCGAAGGGGATTTGGATTTTCAGGTGGAGATTAGTGGTAAAGATGAGCTGGGCCAGCTAGGGATGGCTTTTGAGGAAATGAGACACAGGCTTCAACAGTCTATTCTTGTACAGCAGCAATATGAGACGAACCGGAAGGAGCTAATCACCAACATTTCACATGATTTGAAGACACCGATCACTGCCATTAAAGGATATGTGGATGGAATTTTGGAAGGGATAGCGGATTCTCCGGAAAAAAATGAAAAATATATGCGAACGATTGCTGCCAAGGCTGGAGAAATGGATCATCTAATTAATGAATTGTTTCTATACTCCAAGCTGGATATGCAAAAGCTGCCATTTTCTTTTGAGTCCGTAAGAATTATACCCTTCTTAAATGATTGGGCAGAGGAACTAAAGGTAGAGCTGGAGAAGCAAGAGGTCGCCCTTAACATAGAAATGACAGGTGGCGAGGAAGTATGGGTCTCTGTAGATCGTGATTCCTTTAAGCGCGTTCTTGGCAACATTATTCAGAACAGTCTCAAATACATGGATAAGCTTGAAAAGAAAATCACAGTACACAGCTGGCAGGAAGAAACACAGTTTATTCTGGCTATTGAAGACAATGGACCAGGAATTCCTCCAGAAGCAACGGAGCATATTTTTGAACGCTTTTACCGTGGGGAGCAGTCCAGAAACACACATACTGGCGGAAGTGGATTAGGTCTGGCGATTGCTAAACAGATTATCGCTGGGCATGGGGGAACGATTTATGCGAATAGCACGGAAGGAATAGGAACTATTATATATATTGCCTTGCCGATTGTGAAAGGAGACATCAGAGATGAACCGAAGCATACTGATTGTTGAAGACGAGCCTGTTATTGCTGAGCTGCAACGTGATTATTTGGAGATGAGCGGGTATCAGACGGAAATTGCAAAGGATGGAGAAAAAGGCTTGGAGATGGGCTTAACAGGAAAATTTGATCTGATCGTGCTGGATGTGATGCTACCCAAGTTGAATGGATTTGAGGTCTGCAAGAAAATTCGTGAGGAGCTGGATATTCCGGTTCTTATGGTCACCGCCAGACTAGAGGATATTGATATTATTCGTGGGCTGGGCCTTGGCGCAGATGATTATATCACAAAACCATTTAAGCCAGCCGAGCTTGTTGCCAGAGTGAAAGCACATCTTTCGCGTTATGATCGGCTGAAGGGACGTGGTTCCTCAACTAACGAATTGGAAATCAAGGGGCTGCGTTTAAATCCTGATTCTAGACGTGCCTTTGTAAGAGATGAGGAGGTAAGCTTAACGACCAAGGAATTTGATCTGCTGTATTTCTTGGCGCTGCATCCCAATCGCGTGTTCAGTAAAGATCAGCTCTTTGAGCGATTATGGGGGATTGATTCTCTGGGTGACACGCAGACAGTGACGGTCCATATACGTAAGCTCCGCGAGAAAATTGAGGAGGACTCTGCAAATCCACTCTATATCGAAACCCTTTGGGGTGCCGGCTATCGCTTTCATGTTTAGAACCACTCCAGCGATCACGTCTATTCTGACCCAACTACTTGAGGTGTCTCAGTTAGCCATTTTAATGGCTTCTGGGACATTTCTTTTTTTAATTATAAGAAAGTATAAGTTTCACGCTATATTTTATCCTTATATTTCCGCATAAACGCTTACCGTCCTTAAAAGGAC